>JBEKJD010000275.1:0-4202 GCA_050011415.1 Dissulfurispiraceae bacterium
CTGGCTGATTTTCTCTCCAGACACCCGCTGTAGGGTATTACGAGAGCTTTATAAAATACAAGTGGATGGTGGAATAATGGACTTAATCCGGCAATCCGGCACTTCAGAGACAGAAAATTATTTCGGCGGTAATGAAAGACTTGAAAACTTTCCTCTGCTCCAACGGGCAATTCGGTGCGGCTCCCCTTCCGAACTTGCGGTAGGGGATAAACAACGTATCGCCGGTGCATTCCTGGCACATGATGCCGTAACATCGCTGGCCTACCTTCACCTGATTTTTCCTGGACACAGGGTGATGGTCGAAATCCTTCTCGAATGGGCATTGCAATGGCCGGATGCCGCCCTGAAATATGTAACTGGTCCGGAAGAGCGGAAATGTACTGAGTCGGCCTTGAGTCATTGGGAGGACTCTGTAGAAAGCCGGAGCTCCGGAGCAGAGGATCTTAGAGATATTTTTCATCCTGATATAGCAAAGCCGGGGACTGCGCAGCAATTCATAAAGGGGAAAAGTGACTGCTCCGGCTTTTTATATAAGCCGCTTCTGATGCTGATGGTCAGGCAAGAGGAAATCGAAGGTCTTATAACAAAACGGCAATTTGATGAAGCAGCAGTACGTCTTGATGACTACTGGGCACATGCTTGGGCGCTTCATGACAGCTGCGTACAGTATTGCCACTCTTATCCTGCCACGGTTGCGGATATTATCGGGCAGGCAGCGTCAGAAAAGATGATAAAAGCGAGTTTTTCTCAATCCTCTTTCTTTGAGGGGCTATGGTATCTCGGTACAAATCTAAACCCACACCAGATAGCTGCTTTTTTAGCAGAACACCTTCGATTTCATTTCTCCGGTATCGATGGGAGCGGCGCTATAGACATAGTGGAGGAGGAAGACAGGTTCAGGCTAATCTTTGACCCTTGCGGCAGCGGCGGGGCCATGAGGAGAAGATTGGCCCTGACGGGAAAAGCAGGCGTACTGATGGGGCCTTCCCCTGCCGACTGGCATATTGGGGGTAAAGTTCCTTTCTACTGCTCGCATTGTGCATTTAATGAACTTGAATCCATCCGAAGACTGGGATATCCGGTAATGGTCACCGAGTTCGACTCGGACCCATTCAAGCCCTGCGGATGGACAGTGTATAAAACCCCGGACCGTATTCCGAGATATTATTTTGAAAGGCTCGGATTCAGATAACCTATCTATTTACATCGGAAAGCATTTACCATAATAGCCGCGTATATGCCGCGCTGTCTTCCACCAATAAGACTTTAACTGCATGTGCGACGGTGTTCACATGGCATTCGGTCAACTCGGCGGAAGTTTCACGACTCTCAGCCAGAAGTCCTCGATGACAGTCACAACCTTTATAAACTGATCCAGATCAATCGGTTTTGTGATGTAGCAGTTGGCGCCAAGGTAGATAAAGTCCTATGTTTAAGGTCCATTTATATTAAACCACGTTATCTTGGCTCACCTACCACCTCATCTTCATGAAATTTCCAGCCGGCTTTTTTGAGTCGGCTGACCGGGACAAAACCGAACTTCGACGGATCAAGTTTTTCAAATTCATTTATCAAATAGTCGACCAGCTTTTGTGCGTTTTTATTTTCCAGCCCCTTTCCCTCCCATGTGCTGAGGGTGTATGTGCGGTAGAAGGGATACTTCAAAACAGCGAGCGCCTTCGCGTCTTTCGGGCTGTAACCGTCTATCTTAAGGGGTTTTACCTTAGCGAGTTTTTCGTACTTGTCCACCATACTGAGCACTTCCCATCCGATAGCGTTCTTCGAGTCAGCGACCTGAGAGATCATATCAGGTATGGATCCGACCTCATATATTCCAGGGCCGAACTCCTTATCCTTATCAAGCAGCTGACGCCAGTGGCCGGGCCTCAACTTGCAATGAAGCCTGCTGATCGACTTAATGTTGAAGTCGGGGCCAGGCTTTCCCGTCAGTGATTTCAGCTCCGACCAGCGGTGTATCTTCCCCCGGTATATGTCTCTCAGTTCTTTTGAAGTGACATTATCAACAGGGTTGCCGGGATTGACAAAAAAAGCAATGGCAACAAGCCCCAGCGTATGGTATCGAATGCCGGGCAGACGGTCTTCCTTGCCGGGAGGACAGCAAAACCCACCTATATCCACGGCCTTGGCGGCAAGCAGTCCGCCGGCAATGCCGCAGGTGCCTTCCTTGAAATAAACATTCAGATTGTATTCTTTCGCGAATTTTTGTGCAAGCGGCAGAAGGGTGTGATAAATGTCCTGGTCCAGTACAACCGTCACATCAGGCTTCCCCCATTCAGTCGCATACTTGATAGGGCTTTTTATCCATGCCTCCGGCATGGGCGCTGTCTTGGACGGATCGCTGAATACCTCGCCGCGACTATCCATCTGAGCGGCATGCGACACAGCGAATACCGGCAAGAAAGCCATGATAACGATCACGGCCAGTGCTGAAATAAAAGAATTTCCGCTCTCTGCTTGCGTTGTCATATTTCCTCCTCAAGTTCTTCTATATTCTATGTATAATTATAATCGAAATCCACCCTAGTGTGGTGTCCCTAACAGTTCTTTACATATTATTGCTGTCATTCCGGGCTTGACCCGGAATCCAGCGACGTTGTTTATTCCCGCAAAGTCACTGGATTCCGGCTTTCGCCGGAATGACATGATATGTAAACTTATATCTGAGACAGTACACTAGTTTGTTTGTACCTGATACAACTATTACGGCCTTCTCGCCTCCTAATGTGCCAAGTCAGAGGGATATGTTATTTTGCTCCCTTCCACTTTCGCCCATGGTGTTAGGGTATGCTCCCTGTTGGAGTCTATGCTCATGATATGTATTACCGTAACTCCGCGAATGAGCAAAGCGTCTCCAATCAGCGACCTGTGGCAGCGCCAGGGAACCGCCTCGGCACACATGATAACTGTTTGCTGTTTCTGTGCTGCCACTATAAGTTTTTCAAGATTATTTTCAAATTCCTCTGTCTGCATATAATCAGCGAAGCCTCTGAATGATGCATTTCTCCATGCCGTGTTTGGAGAGTCCTTCAGTGCATGGCGTAGTCCCCCGAGCCCCTTCATATGAAGATACCCAATTTTGACCGCTTTTAAACTTTCCTTGAGCGCGTCCTGGTTGAACTGGGGGTTATATCCCGACTTTGGGATCGTGCGAATGTCTGCTACGTTCTTTATTCCATAGGTCTTAATTATTTCTGTTAACTCAGTAATGGGCATTGTCGAATGACCGATCGTAAATACAGCGGTCTTATGTCCCTCTTTTCGTTCTTTCACGGTATTTATCCCTTCTTCCTTTCTTTAAGTTCCGGCAGTGCCACGTTTCCTTATCAAATATATCCCGTCGCGGATGGTGAGAAAAAGCTTTTCAGCCCGGCTGTCTGCGTTCACCAGGTCATTGAAGTCCGCCACTGCCTGGCCATCATTGTCTTTTGGATCGAATATCCTTCCATACCACAGGGCATTGTCAGCCAATATCAAGCCGCCGGTTCGCAAAATCCGCATCGATTCTTTGTAATATGCGCTGTACTTTTGTTTGTCGGCGTCGATAAAGACAAGGTCGGTTTTTTCATCCGGCAGCGTCTTCAGGATTTCCAGCGCCTCGCCAATCCGGAGGTTGATCTTAAATCCTATGGGGCTCCGGTTGAAAAAATCCTGAGCGATCCTGGCATGATCCTGATTCTGCTCGATGGTCAGAATTTCGCCGTTATCGGGCAAAACCTCGGCCATGGCAAGGGCCGAGTAACCTGTAAATGTACCTATGTCGACAATGTAGTGCGCTCCCAACAGTTGAGCGGCCAACTGCAGGAACCGGCCCTCGATGCGTCCGGTAAGCATACTGGGATAAGGTGTCTTCGTCAGGGTGAAACATTCGACCTCCTCAAGTAATTCCGACATGGGTGTTGTATGATCCCTGGCATACTCTTCAGCCTCCTTGGCCACGATATCCATGAAGCAAAAAATGTTGCCTGCGTTATGAGATTGCCTGCCTGTTCCTGTTGCTCCGGTGACAATGGTGTTCATGACTGAAACCTCCCATCTAATAAATAAAAGGCTGAAAGAAGATTTGTTGATCTAACTTGAATTAAGTATAGCATCGCACCACATGTTTAAAAAGGCAGGAACTTTTTCCTAAGGGCAATCTATATCCGGTATGCAGCGGCGCTCTGTTTTTCAGGGGTCTTGCG
>JBEKJD010000276.1:0-4190 GCA_050011415.1 Dissulfurispiraceae bacterium
TTTTCCGTTGTCCTTATCTGGATTCTATGCACTTCATAAATACCGTCAATAGTCTCCGCAGCCCTGCTGATGACCTTCCTTACGGCGGCCTCTTCATCAGGCGATACAGTCTGACTTCTTCTTTCCTCTGAACGTAAAGGATCAATATGTATACTGATGTCCAGGTTGCCGTCCAACTCCCTTCTGATCTCCTTCTCAAGGGAGGAGACAACTTCATGGGCCTCTTTGATGGTAAGATTATGCTCCACTTCGACATCAAAGCTGATATATTTCTTGTCTTCCGCAACATTTGAAGAAATATTATGGACATGCAGATTATGGTTGACGCCGATTACATGTATCCTTTCAGCAATAGTTTCACAGTCAAGAGCGATGGGTTTCGTATTGATTGTTATGTCGGCCACAGGGAGTAATTCACGGACCTTTTCTTCAATAGAACTGCAAATTAATTGAACGTTCTCTAATGATAATGTTCTGCTCACATCGAGCGTCATTTCTACGAAGGCAAAAGGACCAGCCGGTTTGACCCTGATCTTTTCTATCCTGATTACACCGTCAACCGCCCTGGTTATAAGGACGATCTTGTCAGCAAGCCCTTCAGGCGCAGCGTCAATCAATACATCCACTGTCTTCTTGCCAAGCCTCACAGCTGCATATGCAATCAACAGTGCGACTGCGATTGCCGCTATCGCATCGGCCCGGACCATACCTGCAGCAACAAAGAGTATACCAACCAGCACCACAGCAGAACTGAGGATATCAGAGTTAAAATGCAGGGCATCCGCCTCTAAAGCCTGGCTCCTGGTTTCCATTGCGGCCTTTTTCAGCATCCTCGATCTGGAAAAATCCACAACAATAGAAATAACAAGGACCAGCACCGAGTACCATGCCACTCTCACATCTGATGTCCTGTACAACAACCTGTGGACAGCCGCGTAAATAATCCATCCGCTGGTCAGGAGCAAGAGGACAGTCTGGACCAGGGCAGCAACGCTCTCTAATTTAGTATGTCCATACTGATGTTCCCTGTCAGCAGGCTTGTCACTCACCCTTACAGCAAAGTAGGTTATCGAGACCGCTCCGAAGTCGAGGCCCGAGTGCGCCGCTTCCGAGATAATACCGATACTGCCGGTGACAATTCCGACAATCAACTTCATGGCAGCCAGCAGGAAGCTTGCGATTACCGAGTTCAGAGCAACTTTTTCTTTCCTATGATTGAATCCCATCAGTTCAATTATCCCATAATATTATGATAATGTTCTTGCATAGAGTCTCGCGTCCCTGAAAGAAAACACGTCAACAAATAAAGCAATTAAAAACCTCTGCCGGCTACTCTTCCAGCTGCGCCTGTACGTGCTTCCAGCTTGCGGCGCTGACAGACTGGTCCAGGCTCAGCAAACCAACGATTCTTTCCATTATCGCTTCCTGTAATCCATAACCAAGAATGAATGCCTTAACTTCGACCGTATCGGTCCCCTGTATGTCTTCGCTCTCTATGGACTGCAGCAACAGGGATTCCTTGAGTATCTCCTGGACAAAAAGTGTCCTGATTTGTTGTTCAGCGCTGCTGCGGCAGACGATTCGCAGGATGTAGAGTCGCTCTACGCCCACATCCTGGATTGTCCTGCGGTCAATTCTTTTCCCGATCGGCCTCAGAACAAGATGCGTCACTATTACCAGAGCAGTGCCGACGCCGGCATACGGCAAAAAACCGGACCCCGCCAGAGCGCCGATAGCGCCGGCCCCCCACAGCGTGGCCGCGGTATTCAGCCCGCGGACGTTGAACCCCTCTTTCATCAGAAGACCTGCGCCGAGGAAACCTATACCCGTGATGACCTGGGCAGCCATACGAGTGTGATCGTTAGTTTGAGTCACCAAAAAGGAAAGAGAAACAAACAGCGACGCGCCAAGGGCTACGAGGGCATTGGTGCGCAGTCCGGCATTACGCTGATGCCACTGCCGTTCAAGGCCGATAAACGCTCCAAGCAGAAGTGCAGCAAAGTTATTGATCCCGAATTCATAAAGTGTCATGCTCTGGCTCCTCTCACCTCAACTTTAGGTTTCTTTTTAGACCAGCGCCCCTGCTACCGCCATTAACAGGGTCTCCATCACTTTAGAAACTTTCTCCTTCAAATACTCATCATTCGTGATGGCCCTCGAACTGTCGAAAAACCCCCCTCTTTTCAGGAATACCGAGATTTCCTCGCAATTTGTTACTTTGGGGTTATAGTTGATGAGTATGCTGCCGGTGGTAAGATTAATGTCCACCGTGCCTATGCCCATGATTGTGCTCAAGGCCTTCCGGATTTTATCAACAGAATCCGGGTTCCTTTTTAAAACATCGCTTTTGATCCTTACCCTGCCGGGCACATTGTGGATGTAAGTCATGACACTTCACCTCCTTCATTACATTAAACCAGCGAAAGCCGTTACTCTTTTTTGGCCGCAGGCCTTAATGTAGAAGGAAATGGAAATGATTCAGGATAGGCTTGAAATGAAGGTGAGCAATGAAGAGGAGGTTCCCTTTCTTACAAGCATCCGTGCGGCCGATATAATATTACGCTTATTTCCAGGGCCATCGTCCATTGACCTCACCTCCTCATAGATAATATTTGTTTGTCAAACTCTACTTTCATTTTATGCCCATGAAAATCTTATGTCAATAAAAAAAGGCAGCTTTCATCATTTAATATCTAATTCCTTTGCCGTCTCAAGCAGTGCATGTTCCAGGAGATCCAGAAGCTCGTAAGCACGCATAAGGCGCCCTCTGTCCTCTACGGGAACCGTTTTCATCTCCACCTGAAGCGCGGTGCAGCGCGCCATCGCGGTTTCTAAAGCTTTGAAAGCTGTCTCAATGCTCACTGTTCCTCCTCTGCTGACATTGCAAATTATTCTCGCTGCGCCCCTTACCGGCGCGGCGTCCTCAATATGAGCTGTGCGGCTCAGGCACTTCGAAAAACTCTTCGGGCAGTCCCTTCTCTTTCGCCCCCTCAGTCATTTCAGACTGGTCGCCGGATGCTATATCTTCAGGATGACCTTCGGCTTGCATAGCGGCATGGCTTTCAGGAGCACTTGCCTGCTGCTGGATAATATCCACAAATTCACCCTTATAATCAATAATGCCTGCTTCAACAGTGTAGTCGCTCCCAGGATTTATATTGATAAAAGACTCTCCTATCCTCCCGGACACAGGCACATAAAAAAAAGCATTTGTCTTCACATCCGATACTCTGAGATTAAGACTGCCTTTGTATTTCTCCAGCTTTTCTTCGGGTATTTCCCAGTAGACATATATCCGCCTGGGGGTTACAGGCATCGATACTATCCTGTTGTCACGGTATTCATCAGGTATAGGAGGCAACACCAATTCCGGAGGCGACTTTACAACAGCAGTTCGGGAAGATGCAGCGGCATTTTTTTTCAAAGGCATTTTCCGGGACACCCTTTTCGCTTTTGAAGCAGGAGCTTTTTTGACAGATTTTTTTACTGCTGGAACTGTTGTTGTTTTATTTGCTGCGCCGTTTTTTGGAGAAGTTTTTCCTGCCGTTCTCTTTATTGCCGTCCGTGGTGTTTTCGCCGTTTTTTCCGTCAGGTACTGCTTTGCCATTTATCCCCCTGTCCGGTTCGCCCTTTACCCCATCTGCGTTAGGTCAGATGCAAAAGGGCATGGGAAGAGGCTGCACTATACTCCGGATTCAAGACACATATTATATAATAATAAAATATCCAAATCCAGCAACCTGATTCGAGGGTAATGGCTAAGATTCAAATAAGCGCGTCCGGGAATGATTGCCGGTTTCCGGAAAGGTCGGGATAAGGTATAATAATACGTATATAAAAAAGGAGTCCTTATGTCTGAAACGTTGTACGATGTGATAATAATCGGAGGAGGTCCGGCCGGTCTCAGCGCTGCACAATATGCAGCTCGTGCAAAAATGAAAACCCTTGTACTGGACAAATCGGCTACCGCGGGAGCCCTGGCGTATACCAGCCTGATAGAAAATTATCCGGGCCTTGCAGGGCCGGTTTCCGGCAAAGAACTGCTTGATCTGTTCCGCAGACAGGCCCTGGATTTCGGCGCCGAATACATTGAAACCGGGGTCGTTGGTGTTTCGTTGGGTGAAGAGATTAAAGAAGTCTTCACTCTGGATGCCTCTTATAAAGGCAAAACTATTATAATCGCCACAGGC
>JBEKJD010000277.1:0-4176 GCA_050011415.1 Dissulfurispiraceae bacterium
TTTATTTATTTGCCCATAGTGTCGAAGAGCTGCTTCAGCTTCTGAGGCAGGACAAGCTGGTCCCTGATAAAAGAATAATAGATGCCCTCTTGAGGGCTATTGACATAATGCTGGAGATGGTTGAGGCTTATGCCTCAGAAGCGCCTTTTGATTTAATGCGTTGCGAGAGTTGCACGAAATGGATGGCAGAGGCAGAAAAAGTAAAATCGGATGCAACAGTGTTTAAACATGGTTGATGTAAGAAAAATATATGGCGTATTTGTTGATGAGGCAACTGAGAGGCTGGCAGAGCTTGAGGAGGGGCTATTGCGGATCGAAAAGTCCCCGGATGACGCGGAGCTTATCAATACCATATTCAGGGCGGCGCATACTATTAAAGGGTCGAGCGGGAGCCTCGGGCTGAAGGATATATCCACCTTCACGCACGGCATGGAAGAAATCCTTGAACTGGTGAGGCAGGAGAAGTTGACCCCTGAAAAGGAATTAATAAATGTCCTCCTTGACGCTACCGACATGATAAAGGAGATGGTCGGCCATGTGGCGTCCGAAAGCGTATTTGACTTCGGCAGATGCACGGGTTTGATAAAGAAGATGGAAGAAATAAGGAATCAAAATGGGAAATCGCAATTAACGGAGCATGTCGCAGCAGGAGACGACAACGGACAAACTATTTTGAAAAAAGAGGTTGACTTGCCCGCGACCCGCTTTGACCGCCGCTTTATGATTATGTTTATGCCGGACCAAGGTCTTTTTAAGAGGGGGATAGATCCTTCAATCATTATCGATGATCTGAAAAGCATTGGCGAGATAGTGAGCATAAAGGGACACACGGATGCGGTGCCGCCTCTCTCGGAAATGGATCCTGAAAACCTGTACCTGAGATGGGATATACACTTTAAAACAAACAAAGGACTGGAAGACATAAAAAAAATATTTGAATTTGTGGAAGAAGGGACCGAGGTGAAAATATTCCCCGAGTTCGAGCACGAATATGCGGAATATGCAAGACCTCTCGGGCAACTGCTCGTGGATGAAGGCATCGTAAGGACTGAAGATGTCGAGAATGCCATGAAAACGCAGAAGAAGCTGGGAGAAATACTTGTGGAACAGGGCAGGGCCTCTTCAACGGATATTGAAAAGGTAGTGGATAAACAGAGAAACAGGAAAACTGAATCATTCAGGAATTCGTTAACATCAACCATAAGGGTCGATCTCAGGAAACTGGACCAGCTTATAAATACAGTAGGGGAGATGGTAATTATCCACTCCATGCTGCAGGAGGCCATTAAGACAGACGGTAATGGAACGGGGACGTCCGGAAGGCTGGACCTCATTTTTTCCCAGCTTCAGAGGATAGGAAGCAATATTCAGGAAAGTACCATGTCTTTAAGGATGCTGCCTGTTGGTGAGGTGTTCCAGAGATTTACGCGGCTTGTAAGGGAACTTTCAGAATCAAAGAACAAAAACATAGAACTTGTCATTACAGGTGAAGATACGGAGCTCGATAAGGGCGTTTTGGAAAAAATTTCCGACCCTTTAGTGCACCTGATACGGAATGCCATAGACCACGGAATAGAGCCGCCTGAAGAAAGGGCATCGAAAGGAAAGCCTGAAAAGGCAACGGTGCACCTGAGCGCCTACCAGATGGGCGATTCCGTTTACATAGAGGTGGCAGATGATGGAAGAGGTATTAATAAAGGAAGGATTATTGAAAAGGCTGTTTCCACAGAGATAATAAAGGGCGCACCGGCATCCGTTAAAGATATGTCGGATGAGCAGATATACAACCTGATATTCATGCCGGGGTTTTCCACAGCCGATACGGTAACGGACGTTTCAGGCCGCGGGGTAGGCATGGATGTGGTCAAAAAGAATATTGAATCACTTAACGGCAAGGTATATATACGATCGAAAGAGGGTATCGGCACAACCATGTCGATCAAACTGCCGCTTACCCTTGCAATCATAGACGGGCTTAAGGTGCTTATCGGTGATGAGGTCTTTGTTGTCCCGATAACATCAGTCATCCAATCTCTGAGACCGGCGAGGGAAGATGTGAAGACCCTTGGGGAGAAAGGCGAGGTCATACATGTCAGGGGAGAGTACATCCCATTAATAAGACTGTATGATGAACTCGGCGTAGAGCCATGGAAGCGGGACCCCTGGGAAGCTATCGTGGTGCTCGTTGCCCACGAGAATAAGAAGCGTTGTCTCCTGGTGGACGAACTTGTGGGAGAGCAGCAAATAGTCATAAAAAACCTCGGCAAGGCAACGCCTAATGTTTGTGACGTAGCGGGCGGCACGATTTTGGGGGACGGAAAGGTGGCCCTGGTGCTTGATGTGCCCGGGATAATAGAGAAGGGAGTTCAAACCCTGTAAGTTAACAATTACGAATTAGGAATAGTGAAAAAAATATACTCATTTATTCGTAATTCGTAATTCCCAATTCGTAATTAAGAAGAGGAGGTCGTTATGGCTAATTTGGCTGCAGTGGGAGATGTACAGGTTGAGGAAGGGCAGCAGTATGTTACCTTTTCGCTGAACGACGAGGAATATGCCATTGATGCCATTAATGTCCAGGAGATAATGGAACTTGCAAATATCACAAAAGTCCCGCATCTTCCTGAATACCTCAAGGGCGTGATCAACCTCAGAGGCACAATTATTCCTGTTGTTGACCTGAAGATGAAGTTCGGGATGAAGGGTGAGGCGGCGCGTAAACATACTTGTGTCATTGTCACCGAGTTTTCGGGCGGCATTATGGGGCTTATTGTGGATGCGGTATCTGATGTCCTGCACCTGCCCGAAGAATCAATAGCGGCCACTCCTTCTTTTGGGACAAGGATAAACACTGATTTTATAAAAGGCCTTGGAAAGGTAAACGACAGGCTGGTGCTTGTCCTGGATATAGATAAAGTGCTCTCGGAGGAAGAAGCCGCACTTGTCTCGGAAGCAGCAGCCGGGGCAGCGGTGAATGTTTAATTTCATATGCAGACAAAATCCTGATGGAGGCAATTATGACAGTGTTGAAGAACATGAAAATAGGGATGAGATTGAGTTTGGGCTTCGGTCTGGTTGTAATAATGTTGATAGCCACTTCGTTAATCGGGATTGCCAATATTAAAAATGTGATGGAAGCTACGCATAGAATTACTCAGGACAGGTGGCCGAAGACAGTAATGGGAAATACTATTGTAGAAAATATTAATGTTGTTGCGCGTGCTATCCGCAACGCGATCCTTGTTGACAACGCGGAAGATATGAAGACAGAGTTGGGCAGGGTACAGGAGGCCAGAAAAGTTATCAGCGGAGAACTGGAAAAACTTGATAAGACTGTTAAGGGCGACAGGGAAAGGGAGGCTTTCAAACGTGTGGAAGACGCCCGTTCAAACTACCGTATTCCTGAGAATAAGTTAATCAACTTAATTGAGTCGGGCAAAAAGGCTGACGCAACGGCATTAATGTTTGCCGACTTCAGGAGCGCACAGGCGGCATATTTCAACGCTGTTGATAATCTCAACAAATTCGAGGCGTCATTAATGGAAGAAGACAGCAGGGAATCAGACGGTATATATGATAGGGGGAGAAACCTGCTGATTGGTATCTCAGGCATGGCGCTGCTGCTGACAATCGGCATAGCATTCCTGATTACACGGGGCATTACGCGCCCCCTCGCTGAAGCGGTTGGTTCAGCAAATAAAGTCGCTGCCGGAGACCTGAATTTCAGTATCGTAGCAGCCGGCAAGGATGAGACCGGCCAACTGCTCAGCGCTATGGGTAATATGGCCGAAAAGATCAGGGGGCTTGCCGGAGATGTCAATGCTCTTTCAGATGCGGCAGTGGAAGGCAACCTTGATATGAGGGCTGACGCAACAAAACACCAGGGTGAATTCAGGAAAATAGTGGAAGGGGTCAATAATACCATAGGCTCTCTTGTGGGTATTGTGGATTCGATGCCGCTTCCTTCGATGATTATCGATAAAGAGTTTTCAATCCGGTACATGAACCAGACCGGAGCCAAACTGCTCAATACGTCCCAGAAACAGTTGGCCGGCAACAAATGCTATGACTATTTCAAGACCTCCGACTGCCACACGGACAATTGTGCCTGTGCACAGGCAATGAGAAGGGTAACGGAGGCGACAAGGGAAACCGATGCCCATCCGATCGGATATG
>JBEKJD010000278.1:0-4162 GCA_050011415.1 Dissulfurispiraceae bacterium
GAGGTGGTGCCAAGGGGGAGTATTGCCATGGGGATACCTGAGTGGACCAGGCCGTTTGCGACTTCATTATATGTCCCATCGCCGCCTGCTGCTATTACCAGCCGGACAGGCCGGCCTGTAATGCTACGCGCAAAATCCTCGGCATCGCCTTTCCTGCCGGTGAACATCAGCTTGACGTCGTAACCTCTTTTTATCAGGGAATCGGATGCCTTTTTAATCTTGAACGCGGCCCCGCCTCCGGCGATTGGGTTGCCGATTAAAATGATCCTCTCAGCCAAGGGGTGCTCCTTTGGCGTTATAAAGCAATACCGGCTCTCTTTCCAGGTAGTTTATTATCTGGTCCAGCTCTGCATCTTCCTTAATAAAAAATACCCTTCCTCCATGCATGCCGCCGCGATTTTTTATATTCGGTATTCGAACATAGCCTATTTCCGGTCCTGCTATATATCCTGTTGTATAATCGGGATCGTCGGAAATGCAAACCTCGGCAAGGATGCCGGGACATGAGGCTGCTTTGGATGCCAGAACAAGCGCCTCCCTGACCGTTTCCGTATCGATACGCATTTCCGAGAGCCTCTGAGACAGTTTATTTCTCTCGGCACGCTTTATCCCCAGCCTTGAGACTCTTATTCCGCGTTCTTTGTCAGGCTCCATACGAAGGCCTGACCGCGCTGTTATCAGTGATGCGCCGCGCATCACGCGCAGCGATGTCAGCACTTTTGACGCAACAGCAAAGGCCTGCCGCGTAATATCAATATCTTTCAGGATTTCTGAAATAATCGTAAGTGCCCTGTCAGGCGAGGAGCACCGAAGTGTTTTTACATGGAGCAACGGAACAGCCGCGGGTTTCCGCTCTACTGCTTCGATTGAAAAGACAATGGTATCCGGGGCCCCCCTCGGATGCTCAAGCACCCGCCTGATATAGGCGGTTACAGTTGCCGGCAGCTCCCGGTCGCTGTAAAGTCCCTCTGCGCCGGAAATATGGAGATTCCCTTTGACGGTTTTTCTGGAAGCCCTTACGCGCACATTCCACATGCACGAATTGTATCATAATTCCGCCGGGCACGGGGTTAGAGAAGACAAGGGTAGTGCTGTTTTTCTTTGATAGCAATTAGCCTTCTGTGCCTCCATCCTGATATATACAGAATATTATTCAGTGTTCCAGTTGAGCGTATGTGGGCTGGGCGTTACCAGCCCACTCTGAGAACCCAGGTGCTCTCAAAGAAAAACAGCACTACCCTTGTCTTCTCTAACTTGCATGATGGAGTGGACGTACCGGATTTCGTTGTAAGCACCGAGGAGGTGTCAGCTACCAGGTTTGTCTTCTTTGCCCCATATTTTATCGTAATATTCCGGATACAGTTTTTTTGCGCATTCAGGACAAATTGCGTGAGTAAAGAGCGCTTCGGAATGTTCGCTGATATAGGCTTCGATCTGGTTCCAATAGCCTTTATCATCCCGGATCTTCTTGCACGAGGCGCAAATAGGAAGCATGCCGCTTAACGTCTTTACCTTTGCAAGAGCATCCTGAAGATCGAGGATCAGCTTTTCGCGCTCCTCATTATGCTTTTGCATCTTTATTTCATTAAGCACAAAATCGGCGCATTTCCTCACCGCTGCAATGAGTCTGTCGCTTTGTACCGGTTTTAAAACATACTGGTCCACAGCGATGTCAATTGCTGCAAGAAAATAGTCCGTATCGCTGTGGGCAGTTGTCACTATGATCTGCTTGGTGCTGTTTCCCTCTCTTATTTTTCTTGCCATGTCCAATCCGCTCATGACAGGCATTCTTATGTCGGTTATGACTATATCCGGATTATGTTGTTTAAACGCTTCCAGTCCATCCTTTCCGTTCTCTGCCGTATATACGGTCCTAATGACTCTCTTAAGTATTTCAGTAACGGTCTTTCTCGCGTGCGGATCATCCTCGACATATAAGACTGTGACTTCCAAAACCCCGTTTTCCATATTACACCTCTATCCTGAATTCCGCCCCTTCTTCCCAGTTTTTAGCCGTAAGCTGCCCTACCATGTTTCTCTCTATCATGGTTTTAGATATGTACAAACCGATCCCTGTCCCAGTACCTTCGTCTTTCGTAGTGAAATAAGGATCAAATATCTTGTTCATTATACCATCCGGTATGCCGCCCCCGGTATCCCGGACTTCCACTATTACTTTACCAGCCTTTTCCGATATCCGAATAGTTATTTTGGACCGGCAATCCTCTTTTGCTTTACGCTCTAAAATTGCATCTTTTGCATTATTGATGAGGTTCATCAACACATGTTTGAACTCATTGGGATGCCCGTTTATGAGCAAGTCTTTCTTTTCAGCAATGATTTCGACATCGATATAATTATTCTGGAACTGGGCCTTCATAAGAGATATGGTTTCATCTACCATCTTCCTGACATCAAAATTTTCCTTTTCCTTTGAAGGCTTGAAGAAATTGCGGAAATCATCGATGGTCTTCGACATGAAATTAATCTGCCACATGGCTGTGGCAACAGCATTTTTGAGCCGCTCCTTGTCAATCTCGCCATATTCATATGCCATCTGCAGGTTTTGTATGATGAGGCCGATGACATTAAGAGGCTGCCGCCACTGGTGGGCAATTGCTCCTATCATCTCCCCCATGGCCGCCATCCTCGACTGCTGGAACAGCAGATGTTCTTTTTCCTGGCGTGAAGCGATTTCTTCCTGCACTCTTTGTTCCAGGTTCAAATTCACTTCCTCAAGCTGATGCTGCTTGCTACTTAGGGCCGCTTCGGCCTTTTTGTGTTCGGTGACGTCTCTGGTTATACCAAGTAAAGCAATAATCTCATCTCTATCGTTACGCAGCGGGACCGCATGAGTTTCGAGCCAAATATGCGCCCCCCTGAGTCCAACCGCTTCAAATTCAAGCACTCCGGATCTGCCTTTGAAAACATCTTCTGTCAGAGACTTGAAGGCCTCACGATATTCCGGGACAATCAGAGGAAAAAGGCACTGTCCTTTTACCTGGTCCAGGGAATCGGCCTCGATCATGGCAAGCCCTGCGCGGTTCATTTGCAACAGCGTACCGTCGGGGGCGACAAGTTTTATACATTCAGGTTCGGTTTCAATAATTGTTTGCAGGAATTTTTCACTTTCCCTAAGCGACTCCTCAGCCCTTTTGCGATCGGCAATTTCCTGTTCCAGGTCTTCATTTGTGATTCCCAGTTCATAAATAAGATTTTCTCTATCTTTCTCTATATTTTTACGTTCCGTAATATCTCTAAAGGCCGTGACCGACGCAACTCTCTTACCATCCTCAGTGACAGGACTGCAAATGACTGAAATGGGAAAAACCGTTCCGTCTTTTCGCACAAAAACCTCGTCTGATGAGACAAAGCGAATGCCGTTTTCTATTACCTTATACATCCTGCATTGCTCAAGCGGCAAAGGAGAACTGTCAGCTTTTCTGAAGTGAACGATTTCATGGGCATTTTTATCACTCAATTCCGATATTGTCCACCCCAAAAGACGTTCTGCTTCGGGATTCATGAAGGTGATGTGCCCTTTTAAATCCATGACATAAATGCCTTCAGCCAAAGATGAAGTGATATCACTTAATTTCAGTTCACTTTTTCGCAGCGATTCTTCAACCTGCTTGCGCTCACTGATATCGCGCGCCACGCCTATCATATAAGCTTTCTTATCTGTCTCTACGTATCTGACATTTATTTCTACCGGAAAGGTAGTGCCGTCTTTACGCTTATGCCTGCTTTCCAACAGCATATAGCCCTTTCTCCGAACTTCTTTAACGTGTTCTTTCCATGCAAAATCATCGGGGATAGCCGCCGTATCAACATCGGCAACGCGCAAATCCAGAAGTGCCTTGTATTCGTATCCTAAATTGCTGCACGCCTTGTTATTTGCATCGAGGATGAAACCAGTTTCAGGATCTGCGACGAATACAGCATCATTTAATTGATTTATAAGAGTCCCGTATGACAATGATTTTCTTTGCATGACTTCACCGTTAATCATATTCTTCATAAAAGCCTATCCATGCATGGCCCCTCAGGAAATATTGTTCCTGAAATTTGCTCATATATTTAAGTATATCACTATTCGCGGAGTTGTGTTTTGTGTTATATAAATGTTAAAAAACAATACAATGAACGTACGACGGGCTTT
>JBEKJD010000279.1:0-4123 GCA_050011415.1 Dissulfurispiraceae bacterium
ACCCTCTGCCTGTATTCTTCATCAGGGCAAGCAAGAGTCCACCAGTCATCCACAGTGGGAACATCTTCCAGAGTATATCCGAATGTTTCAATGAATCTGATGTTAAAGTATATGAATTTACCGCCCTTGTCTGCTACCGCCATGGCAACAGGATTATGGTCAATCAAAAGTTTGAGCGCTTCTTCTGCCAGTTTCCGATCGGAGATCTCTGTTTGCAAAGCAGCGTTGGAAGCAGATAAGTCCTTTGTACGATCCTCTACACGGCGCTCCAAGTCGTCATATGCTTTCCTTAGCGCCTCCTGCGCATGCTTGCGTTCGCTGATATCACGCACGTTACATTGAATGAATCTCGCCCTGTCAACCAGATATATATCAACATCAATAAGCCGCCCCTGTTTGGTTTCTGCAAACACATTCTCGTAATTAATAAATCCGGCATGAATCAATTCACGAATAGTATCTTTGAAATCTTTTATGTCTTTCAACAGACCGATATCTTTAAGCTTTTTCCCAATAGATTCCTCGCTGGAATAACCCAACATCTTTACGGTAGCCGGATTAACGTTAACTATTTTCCCGATTTGTTTATCTATCAATAACAAGCCGTCCTTTGCGGTTTCGAACAGCCTCCTGAAGCGTTCCTCATAATCCTTTAATTCATTTTCCATACGCCTGCGTTCAGTAATGTCTTCAATAGCAAGGAGGATCATCTGAGATTCCATTCTTCTTTTTGAAATGATGCGGCGGGCGTTGAGAAGCATTATTTTGTGCCCGACTCCTGCAAATATGTGTTCAACTTCATAGTCATCGAACTTGGTGTGTTCGGGAAGAATCTCCTCTAGCAACGTGCGAAGCCCTGGAATGTCCCATTGCCGGTTTCCGAGGTCATAGATCAGATTACCTATAGTTTTCTCAGGTATAACCTTGAATAAATCATAGAAGCTGCGGTTTGCTGAAAGGACCCTCAGGTCTGAATCCAGTACAATAAGAGGTTCACGTAGTGTCTCTACAATCTCTTCAAACATCTCAGTATCTCCTCGTTTTCTCTCCGAAAGCAAACAGCGCCCTCCGTAAAAGGATAGCACCTAACGGTAAGCATATCAACATCATCACATCGTCACTATACATCTCTTTTCAAGTTCACCGTGGTTGCCAGTAGAAACATTGAACGCAAGAATTCTCTCCGAAGATGAGAATCTAAAAGCTTCGGGCCTTCGTTTTTGTACTGTAGGTGGCTGAAACAGAGGCACACAGCCTTTTCAGAAGGCGTTATATTCCAATAATAATCTTCATAGAGTTTCGTCCGTCTGAAACTATCGATTGGTCGGTGTACACAATGCCACTAGAATCATCTCCATTATAAGCTTTCCCAAAAGAAACCTGCCTGGCGAGACCAGGACTTGTGTTCGTCAGGTAGAGCAGTGGCAACTACATATGAGTGTATGAGTGAAACCTCTTTCTTTTACCCGTATACCCATTTACTCATTTATTCATATACAATATTGTATGGATGTCATAAGTTTGCTTAAAAAATATTATCCTTCCGGCTCGCAGGCGTATTCCCTCTTGCTTGAACACAGCAGGCTCGTCACAGAAAAAGCGCTGGAGGTAGCGGGCAGAGTACATTCGCTCGGTCCGGACCTGAGTTTCATTGAGGAGGCATCCATGCTCCATGATATAGGGATATTCCTGACAAACGCTCCTCACATCGGATGCTATGGCGACAAACCATATATATGTCATGGCTATCTCGGAAGAGAAATATTGGACCGGGAAGGACTGCCGGGACACGCTATGGTTTGCGAACGGCATGTCGGCGCCGGATTGACAGTCGCCGATATAGAAACCGGCGGTCTTCCACTCCCCATTAGAGCCATGGCGCCGGTGACACTGGAAGAAAAAATTATATGTTTCGCTGATAAATTCTATTCAAAAATAAAAGACAATACCGGAAATGAAAAGACCATATCACAGATCAGAAAAGAACTGGCGCGCCACGGCAAACGCAAGCTGGAACAGTTCGATGAATGGCTCGTTTTTTTTAACGAGCCTGTATGATAAAGGCTATCTCCACCGTTGCTCACTGCTATGCTTTCTTTTAATTTATCCTCAGTTTTCCTTCATTGTATTTATGAATCAGCATTGATATAAGCGATTGATATGGCAACCCCTCTTCGATTGCTTTAGCCTGAATTTTCTTTAAATCTCGTTCTGTCATTCGGATATTGATACGCTTTTGTTTGTTCAGACTATATCTGGCATAATCCTCGTATTGCCGTTTTTCCTTCTTGGTAAGATCGGAAACCCAGTCTTCATTTTCGAGTGATTTCGCCAATGCTATTTCGTCTTTATCTAAATATTTTGTCTTTTTCATGTATTACCTCCTAAATATTTCTTTGTCGCCTTGCCATTAGGTATTATTGTTTTCAAAAAAATACTTTCATCATCTTCAACATACGGCACAGAATAAACATAATCTTCAATCTTTACAATAAAGACTTTTTGATTAGGATATTTTGCAGGATTGGGATGCCGAACCCGGTCGAGCAAATCGCCTGCTGCGATTGCAAGTTCAACCTGCTCAAATGAAACACCCCGTTCTTTCTTGAGCATCTCGTTCTTCTCATTGTTCCAGTCAAAAAACTTCATAAATGGATGCCTTTTGTATTCATATCCTATAATATCAAGACCCAATGGTTCTGTCAAACAGCCTTATGCGGATGCTTCATTCAGCATAGTGCGCCCCACGCTTCTTTACATAAAGGTTGCTTACTCGCAGTAGTAAACGCGGGTTGCAATTTTTCATAACTGAGTAATACGTCCCGAATTGTGCGTAGTCGGACCACTTCAGGAGGGTACCCTCGTATTGCCGGGATGCATGATTCCAGTTTTGCCCTATGCTCAATACTGGTAGATACCTTTATCTGCACGACATCGAAGAAATGAAAGAGCATTTAAGGCAGGTTTTGTACCGACTCCACCGAGAAAGCGTTACCAATCGTAAAAAATACAACAGAACTTTTTATATGTTAATTGTCTTCCCCCCCCATATTGTGAATCAAACTATGCAATCGATCTCCTGAATTTTACTGACAGCACTGGCATAAGTCTCTTTTCCGATATTGAGGACAGACAAAAGCCGGTCCAGATTTTTTTCATAAGATTGCCCAATTCCTATGCCGGCATCAAATACAATGTGGTCGGCAACGCGCACTAAATAACAAAGCCTCTCCTCATATGTCAGCTTTTCTTCAGACACATCTGAATCATGGTGATGCTTAATGACATAATCGTATATCGGGGGGAAGTTCCATTTTTTTGCCAGGAGGCTGCCAATATGGCAGTGGTCGCCGCCCAATATCTCATTCTCTGCCTGAACAAAAGCAATTTTATCTTTTTGCACTTTAAGTTTGAGCGCTTGATATGTGGATGGGGCATTGGCGAATATTAACAGAATGCCGATATCATGCAGCAGACCGGCAATCAATGCCTCTTCTTTTTTTATGTCCACATCAGCGGCCAGCAGGGATGAAACAATTGAAACTTTGCAGGGATGGTCCAATAATTCATTGTCAACAGCCTTTGACATTAATTGTTGTCTTAGCGTAGCTATTGAAATAAGGGGGATGAGATTATGCATACCTAAGGACATGATGGCGTCATTGATGCTGGTTACCTGCTTCCCGGTTTCATAATAAGGCGTATTTGCTATCCTCAGAATATTGGCAGTGAGAGACTGATCTTTAAGTATCAAATTCGCAATTTTATTAACAGAAGAATGTTTATCCTCAAGAGCAGCAAGAATCTTCACTACAATTTCAGGCATCATCGGGATGTCGACATCTTCGAAAAGCAGCTTATGCAAAAGTTCTTTCATCTTTTACCTCCGTCCAATATCTCTCTTGTTTTCATTAAAAGTGTATGAGGGGTTACCGGCTTTGATATGAAATCCATCCCTTCTTCCAGAATACCTTTTCTGCTGATTATGTCAGATGTATAACCACTGGTAAAAAGAACTTTAACGTCAGGTTTTATCTTCCTGATTTCATCAATTGCTACTTTGCCGCTCTTCTTCGGCATTATTACATCAATTATAATAAACCGAATGCTCTCCTTGTTCTCT
>JBEKJD010000280.1:0-7317 GCA_050011415.1 Dissulfurispiraceae bacterium
TCCTGAATTTAATGTTGTCCTTGACGGCCCTGACGGATTTATAAGGAAAATGAACGGAAGCGCGGATTTTAGAGTTCTCAGGAGACAGGAACTGAAGGATGTGTACTTTTTTGATGGGACATTATATATGTCCGATATCCCGACACTTTTATCAAAAAGGACTTTTTATCACGAGTTGACCCTTTCCTACATTGTCCCGCATTGGAAATCTGTTGAAATAGATGACCTGAGTGATTTCATCTGTTGTGAAGCTTTGATGAAGGCAAGGGCTGAAGGGCTGCTGTGACAGGGATGGCAATTCAGACAGTAGACAAATCTCTTACGCTGCGCTACGTTTTGACAGTTCCAACGACTCGTCTCGCTACAGTCGCAAAATTCCCTCCGGTCAGTTTCGCGACTGTTTCACGCTTACTCGCCGGGAACTGTTTGCAAAACTCCGCTTATGCTTCAGAGATTCATCTACTGTCTGAATCGCAGTGACAGGGACTGATGACGAAATTTTTGATAATAGGGCTGGGGTCAATGGGTAAGAGGAGGATCAGGAACTTGCAGGCCCTGGGTCATTCCTCGATTGTCGGTTTCGACGCAAGGATTGACAGGCGGCAGGAAGCGGAGAAACTATACGGTATCAGTACTGTTGCTGAAACTCGCTGCATTTCCGATTGCGATGCAGTTATTATTTCCACTCCGCCTGATCTGCATACCGTATATATACGGCTTGCGGTTGAGCAGGGGAAACCCTGTTTTGTGGAGCTTAGCCTTTTGGTACAGGACCTGCCTGATCTGGAGGCCCTCGCGAAAGAGCGGGGCGTTCTTGTTGCGCCTTCATGTACGTTCAGGTTTCACCCGTCGATACGATTGATTAAAGAGTTTGTCAATGCGGGCAGCTTTGGAAGAATTACCAATTTTGTCTACCACTCAGGTCAGTATCTTCCGGATTGGCATCCCTGGGAAAACATAAGGGATTTTTTTGTAAGCAAGAGAGAAACCTCAGGCTGCAAGGAGATACTTTCTTTTGAATTGCATTGGCTGACCGAAATCACCGGGTTCCCGCGCAGCCTGTCCGCACTCAGGGGAACGACTGTAGATTTCGGTATCGATATGGATGACACGGTGGCTGTCAGCCTGGACTATGAACGCTGCGTAGGAGTTTTGTTGATCGATGTGGTTTCACGTTTCGCGACCAGGAGTCTTACTATGAATTTGGAAAGGGGACAGATCAGATGGGACCGGGAAAGCAAAGCTGTTCGGGTGTATAATGCGGAGAGCGGGCAATGGGTCTATTATCCGGAACCGGCGGGGCAGGCACAGCACGGTGCAGGTGAACAAATGTATATAGAGGAACTGAGGGCCTTTATTGCGGCGGCACAAGGTGCGGCAGCGTATCCTCTTGCCTTGTCCGAGTGCATACGGATATTGCAGCTTGTTGGGAGTTCCGAAAACAATGCTGCCGGCAGGAGCTGCTGATGAAGACTTCCATTGACAGGGAAATGCTTCCTGATTATGTCAGTAACCAGTTGATGGTATTTTTCCCTGACGGCAAAAATACCGGAAAAACGGAGATCAGGAAATATCTCGCCCTGACACTGGACCGGACAGAGTACTGTTTTTCAAGAATAAACGTCAAGTATTTCAGGACTGGTGAAGAAATTTTTTTCAATCATTTACATGGAGACCACTACGCCATGTTTTTATATTTTCTTTCCAACACCCTTTACAAAAATAATTGTGACGAGAATTTGTGCGCCAAAATTTTCCAGTTGAACAGATATCTTCATTCCATAGACGTATATTACGAGGTGCAATTGCCTGACATATTCCTTTTTGTCCATCCATTGGGCACAGTGCTCGGGAGGGCGGAGTATTCTGATTTTTTTATGGTTTACCAGCACTGTAATGTCGGGAGCAACAGAAATATATATCCTGTTCTGAAAAAATATGTGAGCATGCATCCGGGTTCATCCATACTGGGCAATTGTATTGTGGAAGAAAATTGCAGGTTGGCTGCCGGGTCCCTTTTGCTTGACAGGCGCCTTGAAAAAAACAGTCTGTATATCGGCAACCCAGGGCAGTATGTTATAAAGACATCTTCTGAAATTAATCCTGTGTGGTGCTGACGTGGTTATAATTAGAGTTTGTTTATAAAATCACGGATTCGTGAGAACGCGTCATTCCCGCGAAGGCGGGAATCCAGGCTTTTCAATAAGAGTAAATGGATTCCCGCCTTCGCGGGAATGACAGAAAAATAGAGTTTATAAACAGCCGTTAATTATCGTTTCAGGAGGAAATAAATGACAAATGACTCAAGGGCAAATTTAAACTCCGGGATTGGTCTCTACAATATTGCAAAAAAGATAATTCCGGGTGGAACACAACTGCTTTCCAAGAGGCCGGAGATGTTCCTCCCCGACCAATGGCCCTCGTATTACAGGAAATGCAAGGGCGTTGAAATCGAGGACCTGGACGGGAACCGCTATATAGATATGAGCATATGCGGCGTCGGCGCATGCATTCTGGGGTACGCGGACCGGGATGTCGATGCGGCGGTGAAAAAAGCCATTGCAGGCGGTACCATGTCTACGCTGAACTGTCCTGAGGAAGTAGAACTTGCCGAACTGCTCTGCGGGCTTCATCCGTGGGCGGAGATGGCCAGGTTTGCACGCTGCGGCGGGGAAGCAATGGCCGTAGCGGTGCGCATAGCGAGGGCGGCAGCAGGAAGAGACAAGGTCGCTTTTTGCGGCTATCACGGCTGGCACGACTGGTATCTGGCCGCCAACCTTGCTGATGACAGGAATCTCGACGGCCAGTTGCTGCCGGGGCTCGAACCTGCAGGGGTCCCGAGGGCGCTGACAGGCACTGTTATTCCGTTTAATTATAATCAGCCCGAAAGCCTGGACCGGATAATTGACCATCATGGAAAATCATTAGCTGCTATAGTTATCGAGCCGGTAAGGCATAATGAGCCTGACAGCGGTTTTCTGGAACATGTCCGAAGGACGGCTGATAAAACAGGAGCAGTCCTGGTATTCGACGAGGTCACTTCAGGCTGGAGGATGAATGTCGGCGGTATCCATCTTCTTTACAATGTAAATCCTGATATAGCAGTTTTTGCCAAGGGAATAAGTAATGGGTATGCCATGGCGGCCGTAATTGGCCGGAGAGAGGTAATGGATGCCGCTCAAAAAACTTTTATCAGCAGCACTTATTGGACGGAAAGGATAGGGCCGACAGCTGCCCTGGAACGTGCCCGGTCATTTATGCAAGACCGGACTGCGCATCAGGGAGTTATGGCTGGAAACGGCCAGGAAGAATGGATTGAGCATACAAATTCATGGAATTCCGCCTTTAAGCTTTTTGGCTTTTGATCATGGTGAAACATCACAGGCGATGCACACGCTTTTCACCCAGGAAATGCTAAGACGGGGATTTCTTGCATCAAAGGCTTTTTATGCTACTTATGCCCACAAATCCAGGCATGTGAACGCATATGCAGCGGCAATCGACGAAGTTTTCTCATTAATTGCAGAGGGAGTGAAGGCCGGGAGAATCGGCGCACTGCTCAAATCCCCAATGGCACACGCCGGATTCAAGCGTCTGGCATGACAGATAAGGCCCCGTACTAAGGTTGAGCAGTTAACGGAATTTTTTAGGACGGATTTTTTTTGTGCAACTCTGTTATATTATCATATGTCTGAAGCGCCATACATAGCGAATTTGAACTCTGCAATTGCCTATCTGAAGATGGGAAAGAGGGACCACGCAAGAGAGTCCCTGAACAGGGCGCTTTCCCAGGTGCCTGAAGACGAAAAAAAAAGCGACAACCTTCCCTATATTAAAATGCTTTCTCTCCTCGCAGCGACTGCGGTAGGTGACGGAGACTATACGTCTGCTGCAAGATATATCCAGGAGGGACTGGCCCTGAGAGAAATCCATGCGGACCTTTTATATATGAGGCTGCTTGTCCTGATGCACAGGGGCGCTTATAACGCCATGTTCCCCGATGTTTTGAAGTATTTCATAGCATGCGGAGCTGAGGACAGCAGTGTTTATGATTTCGGGTTTGCGACCCGTGAGATAATCGACAAGGTCATGAATGAAATTCTCCCTCTGGCTTATGAGAATTCCACTGACCACGAAGCGTACTTCGCTGCTGTCTCGCGATATACAGATACCACGGGCAACAAGCTGCTCAAAAGGGCACGTGAAATCATGACGGCTATAGATAAAACTCATTAATGACAAAAGTACAGGTTATGGGTAATAGGTTATGGGTTATGGGTAAAAAAACGGTTGCCTATATCCTATGACCCATCACCTATGACCTGTTTTTATTATGCACAAACTGCTTTTTACTATAGACGATAATGAATTTCATTCAAGCCAGGGCAGGTTGCTGCACCTTATACGGATACTTGCGGCTGATGGATATTTGGTTGATATCCTTACCCCAAGTGACGTTTTACATGCAAAGGCTATTGAAACTTTTAGTGGAAATGAAAGAGTCAATGTTTTGTTGGCGAAACAGGTCCCCATACCGCTTCCAGACAGTTTCAAGGATGATCTTTTAAAGACCTTTATCAAGCAGACAATTAACCTGCTTATTCCGGAAACGGATATGAAGATTTACAAACTTTCCGCTTTCGATGATTTCCGCGGGTTTATTTTACCTTTCACTTATCCCGATATAGATGTCTCGCCGTATAGTCTTATATTAATGCCTGTTATTTCCAAGGAAAATATACCATCTATGATTTCCGATTGTTTCTATTCTGCGGTTTGTTTTCTTGCAAAAGAAAAGAAAGTGCCCCTTATAGGGCTGCAAACTCAGCCTCAGGTCCATAATGCACTCCTGTATGCGAAGCTAATGGACTATATTGTGGTGAAAGAGGACTGGGAAAGGGAGTATATTCACCAGTTCGGCATCGAAAAAGAGAGGACATTCCTTTTGACTGACGAAAGAGAGGCTTATTGTCTTAAATCCGTAGAAGATCCTTATATGAATGACTTCCTTGAATTCAGGGACAGTAAAGATTTGGAAATAGATAAAAAAGAATTTTGTGTTGTTATCATCAACCACCCGAAATTCAGAACTCAAATAAGAGAGGTCCTTTCCGTCATTGGACAAATGGATGTGCCCGTGGTTGTTTTCCTCGTGAAATTCGGCTATTCGGTACAAGAGCTTACAGAGGAAGACATAATAGACAGCGTTTATGGAGATATTATCAAGAAAATGAAATGCAAAGTCTACTTTGCCGGCCGGGACACTAAAAACAAACTTTTTTTAGTGTCGGATATCATGATAGCAACGACATACTGGGAGATATTGAGTTTGGCAGTGAGATATAAAAAAACTGCTATTGTGTACAACAAAATATTCCGGGACCTTGAAACCGGCGACGGCGTCATATTTACGGATGATCTGAAAGCTCTGAAAGAGATGATACTGAAACGATACAATGAAAAAAAGGCCGGATACAGTTGTCTGTCCGACCTTGTCGGCAGGCTGTGCGGGGACCGTCGTGAGATTAAAGAATAAGAAGATAGCATTTTATATTGCGCAGCCCCACCACAGCAAGTATCTCTTTCCTGTGTCTGAAGCTGTCAGAAAGGAGGGTGCTGAAATATTTTTCTTCACTACTTCTGAACTTTATCCTTTTGAGGGCGAATTATTAAAGAAGGGTTATAAATATAAATTTGTATCGGATTATGCGGACGAGGAAACTATACAGCAAATCAGGAGGGTCTCAAATAAGTTCTACGATGAATGGATACAGCTGATCTTTCATTGGGACGGGATAAGGCACTGGCCGCTTTGTACGCAGGACCGGCTTTTTATGTCCCGCATTGAAGAATATATCTGCCTGGAACGGATGGCGCGGATTGAAAAACCTGATATGTTTGTGGCCCTTCATGAGATAAACCCATGGGGAAAGGAGATAGGGCATGTCGCAGCCAAATATGGAATACCTTATGTAACACTGCAGGAAGGAGATTACTATGCAGATATCCTGAATTTTTGTGTTCACACGGAATATTCCACGGTAAACCTGCTTTGGGGCGAGTCAACAGTGCAGCATCTCGAGAAATTCAGATGTTCTCCGGACAAGATGGTAATTGTCGGCAATATGTACCTTGACGAGGTCATAAACAAGTACTCGACCAGCTCTATGAGGAAAACCATCAGGGATGAACTCGGCGTTAAACAGGGCAAGAAAGTCTTGGCCTTTTTGCTCGGTTTTGACTGGGCCTTAATTAACAGGAAAGAAATATGGCAAGCACTATGCCATGGTCTTGTTGAGGACGAGCTGGTCTGCATTTTTAAATGGCATACTTTGGTGCCTGTGGTTGAATTTAAAAAAATAGAGGCTTTAATAAAGGAGATCATGCCGGCTGCAATAGTGCTTTACACATATGATCCCTATAAGATACTTTCCATAGCAAATTATTGTGTTGTACTGGGCAGATCGACCATTGCTTTGGAAGCCGTGGCCTGGAAAAAGCCTTTGCTTGAGGTCCAGAGCCTTCAGGCTGAAGGGCATGGTTATGGGGGAGATACTTATTATTCGACATTAGGCATCGCGCAGCTTGCGTCCCCATTGGGGAATTGGGAAAAACTCTTCAGCACCTTAAAAAAAGGCATACCGGCTGGAATGCAGGAAAACGTTGATAAATATGTGAGGCGGGCCTTTTACAAACTTGACGGCAAGGCAATAGAAAGGGCAGCGAGTGTGATAAGCTTTATTCTGGATGTGAAAGGGAAAAAGGTCAAGGGGCGAGAGGCCGGTCCGACTCCGCTCACCGACCGATCGGGGACCAGGGGCAGGGTCAGTTTCATTGTCCCATCCGGAAACGATCCTGAAGTCCTTTTATCAAGTCTTACATCACTGTCTGAAGGCGTTGCATTACCGGACTGGGAGACCATCATCGTTGTCAATGACGGAGCTATTAAACACCTGCTCGCAGGTATTTCAGGAGATGTAAAGGTTGTTGACGCTTCGACTTCCCTCACCGGACAGGGTGACAACCTCTCACAGCTCTTCAACAAGGGCGCGGAGGCGTCTTCAGGAGAATTCCTTGTTTTCATGATCCCGGGTATTGTTTATTTGAAAGGTGAAGGCCTCATTGAAGCAATGAGAGACGGGGCAGCCGGCATGCCCATAAAAAATGCTGATATGACGCCTTACTGTCTCGGCATAGGATTTAATTTTAATTCCACACCATTCTTTATTAAAGAAGAAGTTGCGCAGAACGCCTCCAGGGACGCTGTTGGCGGAGGGCTCATCGGAATTAACAGGGAGGCATTTATAACCGTGGGCG
>JBEKJD010000281.1:0-4056 GCA_050011415.1 Dissulfurispiraceae bacterium
AATTCGCGTGAGCCTCAAGGATTCTATAGAGGTTGCAGTATGGGTCGCTGGGAATTGCGCCACACGGTCGTTAATTGTTAGTAGGGATGAAAGGAGAATATCCAATGAAAAAAAGAATACTTATGACAATGGCATTGGCCATGATGTTGCTTTTTGCACATATTACCGTTGAGCAAGCTTTTTCACAGCCACAACAGTCAATTACAATGTCTGGCCATTCTGAGTTCGCGGCAGCCAGCCGAAGCGATAAACCTAACGATATTGCACTAAAGCTTAAGATGCTCGAATACAAACTAGACATTGAGACGAAATATATTGAGAAAAGGTATGAAGACTTCTCCAAATCAGCTACTTTTTTTATGTCTATTCTAAGCGCTTTCGTGGCCTTACTAACTATTTTTAGTATCTACAAAAGCATTCAGCAGCACAAAGATTACATTACTGAAAGGAATTTCTTTACTGAGCAAGTAACTAAAAGGGAAAATAGTGAAGGACTTTTTGAAGTCGAACAGCTTGAGAATATTCAAAAGTTGAACTCCGTAATTGGCCTTGTTGAAAAAAGCTTCCATCTACTGAAAGAGCGAGAGGAAAAACAAACAAATCTTGTCGACGAGTTGAAGGGCATGAAAATAATTATTGAGGAATTTGAGAGGGAAGCTAAAGAGAAATATCGTGATGTTAAGGAACTGATCCTTAGCCTTGAAAATGTCAAAGCAATGGAATGGCCTAAATTGCCATACGAGTTTCAATGTATTGCTGCCAAAGCCAGAAATAAATTTGAAAACGTTTCAAGGGTTGTCTTGAATAAAGAAGAAGAGCAAAATCCTATTAAATTGGCTAAGGTCCTTCAGTTGCTGGGTATAAGTGCCTTCTATTCTAATGACATCGCTTCTGCCATTAAACAGTTGAGTGAGGCTGATAGGATATATGAAGACAAGTTGCCGCCATCTGAAGACCCCAAATCGCGAGCCTATACAAAGCATTTCCTTGGTGTGATTGCAAAGAACTGGCGAAAGAAAGACGACATAACGCTTGGCAACGTCAATGAGGCTTATGGATACTTGTCGAAAGCATCTGAGATATTTAAGAATGAACCAAAGCAGTTTCTTATCCCCGTCACCCTGGCTGAGATATTGTCATATCTTCCCGATATGCGGGCGGTTGCTGCTGTCAAAATCGATGAGATCATTGAGCGGTTCATCGCGCTGGGGAAAAAAGCTCCATTAGATCCAAATCAGCACTCTCTTTTCGTGAGGACATTATTGCTTAAAGGGAATCTTTGTATGACAGAAAACAAACATGATGAAGCCGAGAAGTGTTATTCTGATGCGATTCACAAAGACTCCCAAAATCCTTATGGCCATCTATCACTTTTACATGCTCAAGGGAGTTCAGATATAGAAAAGTGGAAAAATGCATTATCGCAACTTGAAAGATCGGGCGCGACAAAAAAACCAGAGACAGTTACTAAAGTTATTGCTATTGTCTGGGCGGTCATTGCTGCGCATAAGGGCGAGGATAATTCCAGCCAGAATAGGTACTTAAACGATTTGCAATCATTAGGTACGTCCTCATCGCTTATTGATCGAGAGCCACTTTTCTTTTCTCCCCTTGCGAAGGATCTTGAGGACTTCAAGACCTTGAAAGAGAATTTAGGGCGCTACCTTGAAAACTAAAAGGCCGGCATCGAGAACGCCCGGAGGAAGGGAAAGCAGATAGGCAGAAAAGGACACGCGCCCGTTGAACGGAAAAAATCATCGAGGCATACGAGCAGGACCCGACGCAATCGCTCAGGGCGATAGCAAAGCAGGCCAACAGTACCAAAAGTAGGTGCCTCTAGGCAGGTGCCTCCAGGCACGAGGGCGACACTCACCAGCACCACACGGACATTGAACGTATACAAGGCAGGATTGCTGGACAGGGACGGTTTTCGCTATTCGTCCCCTTTAGTGAGCTGCAAAAAATAGGACTTCGCCATGCAGACAAATTTTTCATGGATGAGATATAACAAGTCAAATGATCTGAGAGGTTTAAACAATGATGAACGTTAGGATATGTCGCCTCGGATGCTTCAGCCACAACATCGATTTCGGAAAAATCGAGAGATGGCGATCAAAATACTTTAAAATCGTCGGCGTAACAACAAAAGCGGATATCAATGTTGACCATTTTCGGGATGAGTACGTGTATCCCACAGAGACCATTTCCACCGACATGGGGCAACCGGAAACTGGGATTGACCTCTTAGTAGCCATCGTAGATCAACCACTCGAAGACAGTTTCTACATGCATCGCATCGACGAGAAGCGAGCAGTTGTTTCCACATTCCCGGTCTGGGCTTTCTTACGAGAGACCGATATTCCTATCGAAAACTACATAGCCAGATGCATCTATGAACTGATCGTGTTTCTTTATGAAGGAGGCGGCAAGGTTGATGATAAAGTTTATTTGATCCCACATCATGAAACAAGGGGATGCCTGTTCGACATGAATGTATTCATCGATAAGATAGTCTATTCTTCCGATAAACCGACAATATGTGATGAATGCAAGTCCCGTTTGCGGAAGCGGCCATTGCCAGATAATTTTGTCAAGGGAATTGAGCGCGAGTTGAGTCAAATCCAGAAACCTTTATACTACCGAATTGAAAGAAAGATCAAGAAGCACCCCATAGCCTCGCTGATCATAGCTGGTGCATTTGCGATTGCGTTGCATGTCATCGCATCATTTATCTACGATTGGCTGAAACCTACGTTGCCTAACTCGCCGATGCCGCAGACGGGAGTTACTCGTTCTACAGCGGGGACAAACCAACCGTCAACGATAAATGGCTCACGCCGCTGACCTTTGGCATTGGAATCGAATTTCAGGGATACTCAAGATGATTCCCTAGTATAAGTGCTAAACTGCTTCACTCCGTGAGTTCAGTTGTTAGGCTTATTGGTGTTATCATGAATAGACTTCTGAGTACTGTACCAAAAACCACTATAAAAATAAAACAATCGAATGGTAGTAAATCCGCCACTTTTGCAGAAACATTAAAGCCGTACCAAAAACAGGTTTTAGGAACAGGTCCAACGACACATATTGTAAAGAAGTCTATTAGAAATATAATTTTAAAATTACCGTAAGGGTCGCACTGCCAGAACGCACATGGTGGGGTTGTCAGCGTTGTCGCTAAAGGGACTTTGCTCCCAGCCATTGAAGAAATTTAATGCCTTCGCGCGATCCCGTTGATTTCCGGCCAACTCTGACGTCCATACTAGTTTGTCACTGACATTAAATTTTTTTATGTCAGGACTATAACCTTTCTGCACTTTCTTTATTTGATTATACAAACTCTTCAGCTCGAACAGTGTCGGCAGACGCCATCCGCCTCCGGCAAGGGTTAAATTCCGGGCATATTCCTCTGCCTGATAATGATCCATCGTGCGATCAGGAGCGGGTGCCCATTGGAGCCCGAGTTCTGGGTCATCAATAACACCATCCTTGAAAGTGACATCCCAAGCATAGAGAACAGACGCAAATGACAACAGAAGCAGACAGGCCAAAAACCCCGTGATTAAGTTACTCGACTTTACACTCATATAAGGTCTCCTTAAAATTTAATGAGTTAGTGAATCGAATATTAGCAAATACCACTTTATCATGCAAGTGAAAATTACTGTTATGAAAATTACTGCTATGCAAAGTGTGCCGTGCTGCGGGGTCTTATTTCAACTGGATATTTCATTACATCTCAATCCCCAAAACAGCCAGCTTTTTATCTCTCTTCAACCTCTTTAACCTATACTCCGTCTGCCGCGCCTCTCTACCATCCTTACACGATAACACCTTTACAAGCTCGAACGGCCTCCAAGCCCTCACAAACTTGCTTCCAGTTCCGTTTGCATGGGCCTTCATACGGGCATCGAGATCATTAGTTATTCCAATGCATTAGTGTCCGGTTAAGAACTGTATAAATCCAATTGGTTTTGGATTTTGTTTAAATTTTGTAAATAGTCGTTGCCCTGAAGCGCTTGCTGCAAGGGCATTTTCTCGAAAATTGTCACAGAG
>JBEKJD010000282.1:0-4756 GCA_050011415.1 Dissulfurispiraceae bacterium
TATAACTCATATGGTAACCTGATAGGTCTTCTGGATAATTGCAGCATTCTCAACCAGCTGATCCATCGTGAAAAAGTGCCGTTCAAAATGCTTGTCGACAATCGCATAAAATCCATACCCTCACAGTTGAATTTTTTGGAACTCTTTCTCTCTGTACCCCGTTTGTTTACACTCAAGAAAGTTGGGCAAAGCATTGGATCGTACTATTCCAAAATCATGGGCAGCACAAACTTTGAGCGAGTCATCGGCCCTGCCATGACTGCCGTGATAAGTCAGAAGGCCGATGATTTTCCTGCAGACATGCTGTTTAAGAAGCGCCCACGCAGAAAAGATGTCATTAAGTCTTTTACACTGAGCGGCGGTCTCCAGACAATTGCCGACACAATCGGAATGCAAAAAAACATTGAGATTATAAAAGAAACAGAGGTGCGTCAAATAACCACAAAAGACGGCCTTTTTCAGATCGCTACAGACGGAGCATCTTATGAGACTAAGACCCTGGCTGTTGCTACCCCCGCATCTGTTGCAGCACAGCTTTTGCAGGCATCCTTCCCCGATGTGTCAGAAAAATTATCACAGATTAAGGTAACAGCGGTCGAATCAGTAGGAACAGCAATAGATAAAAAAATGGTCCCGATTGCTCCTGTTGCAGGACTGATACCTTTCTCTGACAGTTTTTACTCCGTTGTCACCAGAGATACTGTAAGCCATGCGTTCCATTTCAGGCCAGGCCTTTTGAGCGGCGAAGCCAAGCTCAAGCGCATGGCAGAGGTTATCGGGGTGGAGCAGAGCCGGCTTGGACCACTTGTTGAAAAACTGAACTTTGTCCCAACGCTCAAAATCAATCACAATGATTTGGCCGGAGAAATAGAGAAATCGATTTCCGGCAGCCGTCTCTTCCTGACAGGAAACTACTTCGACGGCATGGCACTGGAAGACTGTGTCACACGTTCACTTAAAGAATTCCTGCGCCTGAAAACCGAAATAAGCTCCTTAGCCCCGGACCGAGGCTAACAGTTCCTTCAGAGGCTGCTGGCGACAATCCGCCTGCTGTCATCAGCCATAAGGTGCCCATCCACTCTAATGGCATGGTTCTTTAAATGGTTCTCCAGCTGCTTCTTTGCAGCATGGCAAACTTTCCTCAAAACATCAAATCGTTTGCCGTAATAAAGCCAGGGGAAAAGGTCATAGATATCAGCGGTTTTAAACGGCTGGAGGTCCTGCTGGCTTAATCCCGAATTCTTGAGAACAATAAACACATCACCGGCAGCAGGACGCTCCGGCTTCCATGAGGAGACTCTTAAAATGTTTTCCCATCCCAGGACAATTTGTATCCTTGAGGGACCTGTTGAAGGAGCGGCATTAAATGCATCCACCATTTCGCGAATTGAATCAAACATGTTATCCTGTGGTCCGGCAAGTACATAGACTTCATCACTGAAACGAAAAAGTTCCTTGTGTGCCGTTAGTGCGTGCTCGCTGTCACACATAACCAACTCGTGGCCTGCTTTCAGTTTATCTATGGGACATAAGAGCGCCATAAAATGTAACCTGATTGTAACATTGCAAAGAGAGTCGATATAAATAAATAAATTTAATAGCCCTATTAATGTTCCGGGGCTCGGTCTGAGACAAATGTTCATTACGAATTATGGTAAACTTCAAGTTGAACAACTAATTAGAGTCTGTCCATAAACTGGCGCCGGAAAAAAGTCGTCATTCCCGCGAAGGCGGGAATCCAGGCTTTTCAAGAGGTAATGGATTCCCGCCTTCGCGGGAATGACAGAAAATTTGAGTTTATAAACAGACTTTAATCAGTATCAAGGAGTAAGGTAAATTGTTAAAAATATTTTGTATTCTTTGTCTTATCGTTCTTATAAGCTGCTCGACATCACAGGAAAACATCAAACGCACGCCTTCTGTAACCATGGAAAATTACAGTACTTTGGCAATGGGAAAATTTGTCTCTCCTGACCTTGCCATCGGGCAAAGGGTTTTGGAGCGGCTCGTGGTAAAGTTCTCTGAAGCCGGCTACACGGTCACAAACTATGAAAAGCTTAAAAAACTGTCCGGCAAAGATGTTTTGACCTCTGCAGAACTGACACCGACTGACAAGACCGTACTGCAGCAGAACAGCATTAAAGCAGTGGTGTACGGGACTATTGACCGCTATGACTGCCGGACTCAGGAAGACTGGACCTGGACCGGGTTTGAGCCTGAGAAAACCAGTTTTGATCTCTGCAGCGCCTCTCTCTCAATCAGAGTTGTTGATGCGGTGACAGGTGCGGTAATTTGGCAAACTCAGGAGGCCCAATCGGAAAAGGCCCCGTCTATGGCCAGGCAGATGGTCAAGGAGTCTCATGCGAAAAGGAAGCCGTCAATTACCGCGCGGATGGTTATGGAAAAGGTGCTTACAAGGATAGAGGACGAAATCCCAAAAATCAACAAATAGCGCAGATTATTATTTATCGATCATACCGCCAAAGACCGCCTGGACTTCTTTCAGCAGTTCCGCCTGTATTGCCCTGTTGCCGGTCACAACATTTCCTGTTAACAGATACTCATTGCCTCCGCCAAAATCGGTAATTACACCTCCGGCCTCCTCGATAATAATGCTTCCGGCAGCGATGTCCCAGGGACTCAGGCCTATCTCAAAAAAACCCTCGCACCGACCAGCTGCAAGGTATGCCAGGTCTAACGCGGCTGAACCAGCCCGCCGGAGGTCGCTGACCTTGAATAGAACATTTTTAAACAGTTTCAGATACGGATCAATAAACTCCTTCATTCTAAAAGGGAACCCTGTCGTAATAAGACTGTCCGGACAGGCTGTGATGGCTGACACTGTTATAGGCTTTTCATTAAGGAAGGCGCCCTTCCCTTTTTCTGCGACAAAAAGGTCTTTTCTCAGCGGGTCAAAAATTACGCCGGCAATTACTTTACGTTGGAATTCAAGGGCAATTGAAACGCAGAAGACAGGATACTGGTGAATGAAATTCGTGGTGCCGTCCAGGGGATCTATTATCCATCGATACCCCTCGCGTGCTGTTTCTTTCACCGTCTCTTCTGCAAGAATATGGTGGTCCGGATACCGCTCCCTTATAATCCGGACAATGCAGGCCTCGGACTCTTTATCTACGCGCGTTACGAAGTCGGATACCTGTTTGAGGCTGACATCATCTTTCGAGAGCCTGCCGAGGTTTTCTAAAATTATCCCGCCTGCCGCTTGTGCGGCAAGGACAGCTGTATCTAAAAAGGGTCCGGTCAATTTTTCCTCCCAAGCAGCGCAAGGGATTCGATATGATATGTCTGGGGAAAGAAATCGATCATGCGAATGGATTCTATATCATAGTGAACGGATAATTTTTTCAGGTCCCTGGCAAGGGTTGTCGGGTTACACGATATGTAGGCGATCTTTCCCGGCAATGCGCTGATAACGTTTTTTATCGTCTTATCTGTCAGGCCGGGCCGTGGGGGATCCATAATCAGGATATCAATATCACTCTTTATGACAGCCGAATCCACAGGGGCCTTAATAAAAACGCAATTATTAATACCATTAATCTCCGCGTTTCTCCTGCCGTCCTTCACCGCATCGGCGTTCTCTTCCACAGCAAATATCTGATCGGAATCGACGGCAAGGGGAAGAGAGAAATTGCCTGCTCCTGAGTAAAGGTCCATTACCCTTTGTCCTTTCAATGGCTGAAGCGTATTTTTAAGATATCCCACAACTGCCTGATTCAGGGACCAGTGGCTTTGAATAAAAGTCGGCGGCGATACAGTGTAATTCAGGTTTTCCAGTTTAAGTGTCAGAAATTGTTTCCCAAGCCTGACTGCCCTTCTGCCAGGCATCTGAATGACTATTCCTGAAAAACCGTTGTCCATGAAATCCTCGGAGAGTTTACTCCAATCCTTCCTGGACAAGGCCGCATCATGAGCTGTTTTTAAGAGTGCAAAGGCCCCGTCCCCAAACGAAATATGAATTTCACCGGCATCAATATTCCTGGTCAGCGCTCTTGCTCCGGCAAGAAATCGATTAATTTCCTCCGACATTAGAGGACAGGCCTCAATATCAACAACGTCGCGCGATTTTTCCATATAAAAGCCGACCCTGCCATGCGCTATTTTAAACTGGGCCCTGAGCCGGTAATTCCACGGGCTGGAACCAACCATAGAACTGGAAAGCCCCTTTTCAATCTTCGCTATGCGTTTGATGCAGTCACTGAGAATTTCCTCTTTAAGCCGCACCTGCCGGCTATAAGTAATGTATTGGAGCTGACACCCTCCACACAAGCCGAAATAAACACACTCCGGAGCGCACCTGTCAGGAGAGGGCTCGAGTATTGTAACTGCTGTTCCAAGACTGTAGTCTTTTTTCTCCTCTTCGAGTTTTACTTCAGCCGTTTCGCCGGGGATAACGCCCTTTACCATCACAATCTTCCCGTTTAACCTGCCGATCGAGCGGCCTCCATAAGCAGGGGATTCAGCGATGATTGTCACTGCAGGCATATCTGTAATTGTACCATAAGAGGTCCCGGATATTTTGCACGGATACCCGCTTGCCCAAGGCAAACGCACTATGTGTTTTTCAAGTAAAAACAAACTGCTATATTCCTATAAAGTCAAAAACAAGTGCGTAAAAGTCGTCATTCCCGCAGTCCGTAAGCGGGAATCCAGGTCTTTTGTTTCTGGATGCCCGATTAATACCTTCGGGCATGACGAGAATTTCGTTTTGCCATCACATAGTGCGTTTGCCCTG
>JBEKJD010000283.1:0-4045 GCA_050011415.1 Dissulfurispiraceae bacterium
ATTTTAGAGCGTAAAGCAAAAGAGGATTGCCGGGCCCAAATAACTATTCGGATATCGGAAAAGGCTGGCAAAGTAATAGTGGACGTCCGGGATACCGGGGGCGGCATACCGGATGGTATAATGAACAAGATATTTGATCCTTATTTCACCACGAAAGACGAAGGTACTGGGACAGGGATCGGATTGTACATATCTAAAACCATGATAGAGAGAAACATGGGGGGGCAGCTTACGGCCAAAAACTGGGAAGAAGGGGCGGAGTTCAGGATAGAGGTATAATATGGAAGGTGGAGTTCAAATGGAATTGAAAAGGTTTCTGTATAACATGCTGCCCGACATTTGTAATGTGTAGACCTGTCCCTCGGGCTCTCTCGGGCTCTTACTCATGGGAATAGATACGAAATAGTTCAACCAATTGAAAGGTGAACCCGTTGAATTAATAATTTTCTATTTTCGTGTTATTCTTCTATCACTTTTTTCGCTACTTATTCTTCTTGCTCAAATCAATGTCAGGGTATAATTTTTTCACACAGTCAGGACAGATAGCATGAGTGAATTGTGCGCCTGAATGTTCACTTATATAGGATTCAATCTGATTCCAATAGCCCTGATCATCGCGGATTTTTTTGCAAGAAGCACAAATAGGAAGCATCCCGCTCAACGTTTTTACTTTGTCCAATGCTTCTTGAAGTTCAAGAATGAGCCTCATTCGTTCTGCTTCTGAGAGCCTTTGTTTCAATATCCCCCATAGCTTGTGCATGAAAAGGGTAATCTGACGGACATCGGATTCATCGTAGGGTGTTTCCTTATTGCCGACCCCTGTAACTCCAACAATATGCTCCCCGTCAAAGATAGGAATACCGAGGTGACGAAAAAGATGAAAATGCCCTTCAGGATAGCCTTTTTTATCCGGCAGATTTTGGTAATCATTATGTATCACCGGTCTTCTAAGCCGAATACTGTCAGCCCATACCCCGGCTGCATCAAGTGGATAATGGTGCGCCTCAGCTACTGTACATATTTTTAGTACATCTTTGGACCATGAATAAAGCTGTATGGTTTGTTCATCCTCATTAAAGAAATGCAGATACCCTCCTTTGCTTTTGGTAAGTCTGACGCTTTCTTCAAGAGCAAAATCTGTAAGCTCTTTTTCAGATTTCACTACCATCAATGATAGTTTCAATAGTGTCTGAAGCCGTTCCTCATCCAGCCTCAGATTCTCTTCTGCCTGATTACGTTCAATATGTGCCCGGTCTATTTCACCACCTATTGATTTTGCTATTTTCGATACTATTGCGGCAACGACAATCATAGATAAAAAAGCAATTAAAGCTGCTATAAGTGCCGGATTAGCAGCACTGGAGAATGTAGCCTCATACGCCAACCCGTCAATTAAAACAAAAGTGGTTATCGCAGGGAGGAATGTCCTCATTAACCGATTGCTGACAGTCGGGCCTGCAAAAACTCGTACCGGTAAAACATGCGGCCCCGCAGCAGTTATCAGTCCCACCCCGGTAAGCATAAAAGAAATCGCAGTGGTAAGTGCTACAGGTATTATAGTGCCGCCATACAACAAGGGGGTCCCGTGTAAATAACCGAGAATAATTACAAATCCTGTTATAACCACGGCCATTGCCATAAAGGCTGCGACATGTTTAAAACGTTGTTTTCCTTTGTCGGAAAAGACTAAAAACAAAACTCCCAGTGCCGCAACTAAAAAATTTGTTGCTGTGATAGGCGACATGTGGCCTACGGGAACTTGGGCATAATAAACGTGCGGCTGAATTTCCCTATATTCGACTTCAAACTGTTTGCCGAGGAAAAAACCGGCAAGAAGTACCAGACAAGTCAAAAAAGTCATAACTGCAGCAGCTGCAGTGACTATCCTGATTAAAGGTTTTCCCGGGCGTAGAACATAAAACCATAAGGGAATACCCAGCATGCTAAAACATACTGCGGTGCATGGAGCAAGGGGGATGTAATGCGGCTTTATACTTGCGACAATCAGCAAACCGAAAGCCCACCCCAATAAAGATACTGCACTGATGGTTACGATTAGAAGAAAGCACCATTGCGATATACGCTTTAAGACAAATTCTAAATGTTTCTCTGAGTCCATTTGTATTGCAGGCCCATTACCTTAAGATTAATAATTGCTGATTTAACCTATCAGAATTATATCATAGTGAGAGGCGTTCAAAAGTCGAAAAACTGAAAACTAAATAACAGAAAAACTTGATCCGGGCAAAATAATCTGGTATATTGACTTACACTATAGCAACGGCCCAGGGCAGCCAAGGTTGTCATCGCCGGTTATCACCTAACATTCATCTGTGCAAATTGAAAATCATCGTAGACGTGCTCTCTGTGCTTCTTTCAACCAGAAGTTAAGAGTTATTTGCTAATTTTAAAAAAGCGACCTTCTTCCCGCTGCACGAGGAAAGCATTCCCCGAAGCTTTACAAAAGTCCGCATTATGGCTATATTCACCTGAATTGCCCTCGCGCTATTCAGCACACCCGAGAGCATCGCCACGCCCTGTTCCGTAAAAACAAATACCTTAGGAGCATGCTTTATACTGGAACTTATCACAATTTGTGATAAGTTCATGATCTCGTCGCGGGTCAGAGCAAACATAAAATCTTCTGGAAATCTATCCAAATTCCTGCGCACAGCCTGATTTAATACACGAGGTTCCACCCCGTATAGTTCAGTCAAATCCCTGTCGGGCATGACCTTGTGGCCTCGAATCAGATAGATTTTTTCCCGATTATTTCAACGGGAATAAGTTCTTTCATTTACCTTTGCCGTTGCCGGGTCGTATGCTATGCCCGCGCTTCTCCGAACTCTGGGACAACCTCGGAACGCCATCACGACTATGACGGCCAAGATCACCATTGCGACGATTAGTCTTTTTATCTTCATCATCCTGACTTCCTAAGCTCTGTTGTCAAGAACCTCTAAGCATTACCTGGATTAGTTGCTTAAACCTTCAACTGTTCAGGTTTTAAGACAAGCGCAGACATAGGCGGAAGGATGAGCTTGAGCGAGAAGGGAAAACCCTTGTGGGAGATAATGTTCTCTGCATGAACGCCTCCGCTGTTTCCGACATTCCCTCCCCAGTACAACGATGAGTCACTGTTAAGTATCTCGCGGTAAAATCCGCCGCGCGGCACACCTATACGGTAGCCGAAGCGGGGCACCGGTGTAAGATTGAACACGAAGACAAGAAAGTCCTCAGGGTCCCTGGCTTTTCTTATAAATGCAAGAATGCTGTTTTCCGCATCGTGGAAGTCAATCCATTGAAAACCGCGCCAGTCGAAACAAACTTCATAGAAAGCCGGCTCACTCCTGTAAAGGGCATTCAGGTCTTCAACATACTTCATCAACTTCTGATGCGAATCATATTCAAGTAAATTCCAGTCGAGGCCCTTGTCAAAATTCCATTCATTCCACTGCCCGAATTCCGAACCCATCACCAGCAGCTTCTTGCCTGGATGACCGTACATGTAACCGTACAATGCCCTGAGGTTGGCGAATTTCTGCCACATATCTCCAGGCATTTTATTAAGCATGGACCGCTTTCCATACACAACCTCGTCGTGGGAAAAGGGCAGGATAAAATTCTCTGTAAAGGCATAAATCATGCTGAAAGTAAGGTCGTTAAAATGGAACTTTCTATGGACCGGTTCATGCGAGAAAAACTTAAGTGTGTCATGCATCCATCCCATGTTCCACTTCATGCTGAATCCGAGTCCGCCAAGATAGGTGGGCTTTGAAACACCGGACCAGGACGTTGACTCTTCAGCTATGGTCAGCACGCCGGGATGATACCGGTGCACCACTTCATTAAACGTTTTCAGGAAGTCTATGGCCTCGAGATTCTCGTTCCCGCCGTATTTGTTCGGTATCCATTCGCCATGCTGTCTGGAATAATCGAGATAGAGCATCGAAGCAACAGCATCGACCCGCAGGCCATCGATATGATATTTGTCCAGCCAAAAAAGTGCGTTCGATATCAGGTAATTTTTTACTTCATTCCGGCC
>JBEKJD010000284.1:0-4043 GCA_050011415.1 Dissulfurispiraceae bacterium
TAAACTGACGGTCGCTTATTTTCAGTGGATAATCAATTACAGGAGCAGAGGATTTGAGGTCAACAGGAATTTTTTCAGCTTCCAGTACCGGCTCTCCCATGTCAACCTTCACCAGGTTTCCGCTGCGTTCCGGCCGCATAGTACCTGAAGCAGTTTCTATTTTCAAGATGTTCCTGGTTGAAATACCCCTGTCCCATATATATTTGGCAAGGCATCGTATACCGTTGCCGCACATCTCGACTTCGCTGCCGTCAGCATTGAATATCCTCATTTTGAAATCGGCTTCACTGGAGGGACAAAGGAGCAGGAGCTGATCTGCGCCAATGCCAAATCTCCTGTTGCAGAGCCTCTCGGCAAGCTCAGATATATTTACACGGCGAAACAGGTCCACACCCCTGTTGTCAATTACAATAAAGTCATTGCCCGCGCCATGCATTTTTGTAAAAGTAAGTTCCATAGTTAAATAAACTTAGGAATACTTTCACCCTTTACAAGATCGCCGTACGTCTCTCTTTTTCTTATCAGGGAACAGTTCTTCCCTTTTACGAGGACCTCTGCAGCCCTGGTACGGCTGTTATAATTTGACGACATGGTAAAACCGTATGCGCCGGCACTCATCACTGCAAGATATTCTCCCTGCAAGACGCTCTGGATTTCCCTGTCCTTCGCGAGAAAATCTCCAGACTCGCATATCGGGCCCACTACATCCGCAAATATCTTCTCTTTTCTGTTTTTCAGCACAGGCTGTACATGGTGATACGCGCTGTAAATAGAAGGCCGTATGAGATCGTTCATTCCAGCATCGACAATAATAAAATCCTTATCTTCCCCTTTCTTGAGATAAAGGGTCTTGGTAACCAGAATGCCTGCATTGCCGACGATAGACCTGCCGGGTTCTATAATAAGGGTAAGCTTTCTGTCTTTGAGCAAAGGCAAAATATTTCTGGCAAGCTGGGCCGGATTTGGGGGAGTTTCGTCGTAATAAGTAATTCCCAGTCCACCTCCGATGTCGAGATATTCTATCTTTATCCCCTGTTTTGTCAGTTCATCCATAAGCGTAAGTATCCTTTTGAGTGCATCAACAAACGGCAATACTTTTGTGAGCTGGGAACCGATATGCTTGTGAATACCGACAATACAAACATTTTTCATGTCGAGTGCAAGCTTGTAGTACTCGACAGCATTCTCCATCGGGATGCCGAATTTATGTTTTCTCAATCCTGTAGAGATATAGGGATGGGTCATGGTGTCTATATCAGGATTGATCCTAAGCGCGACCGGGGCTTTCACCTTCATCTTACCGGCAATTCTGTCAATTTCCCGCAACTCATTCTCAGATTCCACGTTAAACATAAGGATCTTGCTTTTCAGCGCATACCGGATCTCATCTCCGGTTTTGCCGACACCGGCATATACTACTTTTTTTGCAGGGATACCCGATTTAAGAGCCCTGTAAAGTTCTCCTCCTGAAACAACATCCGCTCCGCTTCCGTTTTTAGCAAATAATTTCAAAAGCGCAATGTTTGAGTTGGCCTTGATCGCATAACAAATCAGGTGGGGGAAGCCGCCGAATGCATCTTTATACGCCTTAAAATGCCTGAGCAGCGTGTTATAGCTGTAGACAAAGACAGGAGTTCCGAATTTGGCAACAATGTCCTTCACAGCCACATCTTCAGCATATAATTCTCCGTTCCTGTAGTTAAAGAAATGCATATAGCGCCCTACCTGTCTGATTTTTTATATGTTTTTTAACATAATAAACCGGTTAATGTCAAAATAGGTTATAATTAAAAGGCCATGCGTCATAGGCTGCAGGCAAATATTTATATTTTAATTCAGATTGTTATATATTACCAATAGCCCGTTACTTATTGCTATTGCTTGTTGTTAGTTGACAAAAAACTGTTATAAATTGTAGATTATTCATTCCGATTTAAGCGAAGTTTTTACTTCGCTGTTTAGGGCCGCTAGCTCAGTTGGTAGAGCAACGCCCTTTTAAGGCGTGGGTCGTTGGTTCGAATCCAACGCGGCTCATTTGAGTAATAGATTAAGTTTTGTCACTTAATGTCCCCATCGTCTAGCCCGGCCTAGGACATCGCCCTTTCACGGCGGTAACAAGGGTTCGAATCCCTTTGGGGACGCTTGAAAATTCAGGGGGTTACAGAGATGTGACCCTTTTCTCTTTTACGACTGTCGTAAAATTGTCGTAGTTCCCTTCCCTTCAATGAAATTTACCACGTTCTGATTCTCCGGCAACAGGTGGGCATACCTCTGGGTCATGCGCGGATCGCTATGCCCCAAATTAGCCTGCACCTGAAATAATGTAGCGCCGTTGTTGATCAAAAGAGTGGCAAAATCATGCCTAAGGTCATGGAACCTCAGATTTTCAATAAAACCCGCCCTGCAGGCCCTCAAAAATGCCATGGAGACCGCCTTTGTGTCATACGGCTTGCCTTGATCATCGCAAAAGACGTAAGAACTTAAAACCTTTCTCTTTTTAATGACTGTTGAAAGAGTGTCTCGCACCTCGGCAGTCATTTTGATCGAAAGGGGATCGCCGTCTTTCATTTCTTCACTTCTGATATTGATCCGGTCAGAGTGAAAATCAACCTGTGAAACGGTGAGGTTCACAATATTGCCCTCTCTCAGTCCTGTATGGCATGCGACAATGACCATGGGCTTGATCCATTCCGGCAATGTGAATCTCAACTTTTGCGCTTCGTCAGGAGTAACATAGCGAATCCTTTTGTTGTCCTTAAGTCCTTTTATGACCTTTTTCACAGGGTTTAATGGATGACCTTTGAAATATTCATCCCAATCGTCCTCCCATTCATCAATGGCCGTATTAAAAACAGCCCTCAAAAATGCGAGTTCTTTCTTGACCGTGGATTGTCCGGCCTTTCTGCCCTTGCCCTTTCCACGGACAATTTCCCCTGTGAGCCTTTTGGCCTTGTAGCTGCTCAAAAAAGATGTTGTAACGTCCGAGACCAGACAGTCTTTGAAGAAATCATTCCAATACGCCGCAATTTCCAGATTCCTGCTATGGCTCTTCTGGATCGGCGATACATCCGTCATATAACGCTGTATGACCTCTTTGATCATTGGAATGCGCTTTTTCTCCTCAAAGTAGCTGCCGTCAATAATCTTAGGTAGAGTTTCAGCATACAGTCTTTCTGCAAGCTTCTTATTCTCTGTCCCTAAAGATTGCTCGACTCTATGACCCCTGTACTGCTTTATGAACCACCAGATTTTTCCTTTCTTAAAAAGGCCCACTTATCCCATCCCTCCTTTCCTGGGCCTCTGGTGGGTTTGGGCACATAAATTATAACCCGAAGAAGGCTGATTTTTACAGGCATCAATCCATTTGCCTATGTCCTCAGGATCAAAACGCAATGCGCCGTTGAGCTTTACACAGGGAATTATCCCCAATTCAGCCCATTGGTAAATGGTGGAGGGCTTTACAGAGATTATTTGCGATACCTTTTTTACATCTATCAATTGCATCCTTATATTTCCTCTGCATCCTGAAAGGGTCTTTCAAAGAGAGATTGCTTTTTCTTTTTGGCCGTCAGTTCATCATCAAAATTCGTATCTTGCGATTTAAAATATTTATCACCAAGACTAATGACTTTTTTTATTGTTCCACCTTTTGTCTTCTCACCCAGCAGACCTCCCAGAGTGGTAAGTATTCCCATGGCCTGAGGTATCAGGACTTCAACTTTCGGTTCGCTGATCTTTTGCCTGTCTATGCCCGCAACAGTGCCAAAGTTCTCTGTCATGCCCTGGACTATCTGCCAGAAAGGTAAAAGGGGCCATCTTGTTTTGTTCGTGTCTTCCGACACCTTCTGACGCAAAGTAAACCATTCTTCTGTGAGGTATCGCCACATGTCAGGCAGAGTGCCTTGGAGGTCGTTAAACGAGTTGATCTGGAATTCCTTGAGGAAATCTCTTCTCAACTGAAACTCGATTCTCCAGACGGGAGTAATGCCGTCCCATCCAGCTTTTATCCATAGCTCATGAAACCATGCCTTACAGCTCTTCTT
>JBEKJD010000285.1:0-4026 GCA_050011415.1 Dissulfurispiraceae bacterium
ATAATAATACCATACCAGGGACCAAGGTTCTAATCTTGCAAGCCGGATTACTTCAAGCCGTATTTCTCTATCTTATAAAACAGGTTTCGCGTGGAGATTCCCAAAAGTTTTGCCGCCCGTGTCCTGTTGCCTTTTGTTTCCTTAAGCGCACGCTCGACTGCATTCTGTTCTGCTGCCTCAAGAACTTTTTCAAGGGGCTGCACATCAACCGAGGGAAGAGGCTTAATGCTTATCTTGTCGCAAGGCAGGAGGGGCAGGTGTTCCAGTTCCATTACGGTGTCCTGGGGAAGCATTGTAATCATGGCCCTTCCAAGCACATTTTCCAGTTCCCTCACATTCCCGGGCCAGTCATAATCGAACAGGTTCTGAACTGCATTCTCCGATATTCTCTGCACCTCGCGTCCGAACCCCTGATTGAGTTTGTAGATGATATTTTCCGCCAGGGGCTTTATGTCTTCCTTGTGCTCTCTGAGGGCCGGTATCACAATAGGGAAGACGTTCAGCCGGTAGTAGAGGTCTTCCCTGAAGGTCCCGGACGCGACCTTCTTTTCCAGGTTGGCATTGGTGGCAGTGATGACCCTCACATCCACAGGGAATGGGCTGGTCCCGCCCACGCGGGTTATCTCCTTTTCCTGAAGTACCCTCAGGAGTTTGCTCTGGAGGGACATGCTTATATCTCCTATTTCATCAAGAAAGATCGTCCCTCCATTGGCCTCCTCAAAGAGCCCCTTTTTCCCTCCTTTCAGCGCTCCCGTAAACGCGCCTTCCTCATAGCCGAACAATTCGCTTTCCAGGAGACTCTCAGTTAAGGCCGCACAGTTGACTCTCACAAACTGTCCCTTCCTTCTTGAGCTCGCGTTATGGATAGCGTGAGCGAAAAGCTCTTTTCCAGTTCCGCTGTCGCCTCGTAATATGACAGTGGCAGGTGTATCAGCAGCCATACGGGCTTGCTCCTTGGCACGTATCATTGCAGGACTGTTCCCTATAATGTCCAGGCATGTATACCGCGCTTTCAGGTGACGAAGCAATTTTTTGGCCTGTGACAGTTCTTCGGTAAGAGATATTATCCCGGAAATATCCTGGATCACCCCGACGCTGCCGCTGATTTTCCCGTCGATAAAGATGGGAGCGACATTTACGATAACTTCTCTCCTGGCAGGCCCGACCTTCATACGGACATTATGAACAGGCTGGCCGGACTGGAGCACCTTCATGTGCATGCTCTCACCCTCTGCAATATCGACCATCACCGATTTATTCAGCACCGCTTCTTTAGGCAAGCCGGTGATTCTCGTATAGGCTGAGTTTACGATAATGTAATTGCCTTTGTCGTCAGCCACGGAGATGGCATCCTCGGTGGCCTCGATGATCGCTTCAAGAAGGCTGCGCGCCTTCCAGAGGTCGGAGACCTGCCCGGCAAGCGTAGTGATCTCGGTGATGTCGCGGAAAACCGCAACAGCTCCTATTATCCGTCCCTCATTATTCCTGACAGGTACCCTGTTGGTGACGATTACGGTTTTCCCTAATATTTGCTGCTGATTGAGTTCAGGCTCTCCTTCAGATAAAATGATATGCAGACGGGTATTCGGGATCACGTCTACTGCGGGATGCCCCATTATTTTATTCCCCTCCAGACCGGTTATCCTCTCGGCAGCCTTATTGAAGAGGGTCACAATACCCGCCTTGTTTACGGCTATCATTCCGTCATGGGTGGAGTCAAGAATGATTTCAATCTCTTCTTTGGTGATAGCATTCATAACAGGGACTTATCCTTATATATATTAACCGAACCCGGTAAAATATGGTGTATAATAATTCATGTCAATCCCGGACCTGATACTCATTCATCCCCCCAGCGTTTTTGATTTCCGGGAGCATCCCGGTTTTTACGGCCCTGTAAGCGATGTTGTGCCGTCTTCTTCCATATTCGAGATTTACCCCATCGGGTTTCTCACGATCTCGGACTACCTGCACAGGCACGGGATATCGGTCAGGATCGTTAACCTTGCAATGAAGATGCTCACAGCTCGATCTTTCGACCCTGTGAAGTTCGTGAAAAAGCTGAGGGCGTCGGCCTTTGGCGTCGATCTTCACTGGCTGCCGCATGTGGACGGAAGCCTGAGCCTTGCGGAAATGCTGAAAAAATACCATCCTGACAAACCGGTCATTCTTGGCGGCCTCTCTGCCACATATTATCACAGCGAAATAATGTCCGAATATCCGTTCATTGATTTCATAGTTTTAGGCGACTCGACAGAAGAGCCTCTCAGGATGCTGATGGAAGCAATAAAATCCGGGACCGGCTTCGACCTGGTCCCGAACCTTGTGTGGAGAGACCAAAGCGGCAAGGTAATCACGAATGAGCTTTCCAACAGGCCGGAGGACCTCGATTGCATCAATTTCGATTATCTTCACCTTCTCAGGATGGCTATAAAATACCGCGACCCGTCAGGCTATATCCCTTTCCGGTACTGGCTCTCCTATCCTGTTATGGCAGTTTTCCAATGCAGGGGATGCAACCATAATTGCGCCTCGTGCGCGGGGTCGCTATCATCTTTCAAAAGGTTCTGCATGAGGGAAAAGCCGTGTTTCAGGTCTCCGGAACTTCTTGCTGAAGATATCCGGAAAATTTCGGAGTACTCAGGCGCTCCGGTCATGGTGTTAGGCGACTTGCTCCAGGCCGGCAGTGAGTATGCTGAAAGATTTCTGGATGCCGTCAAAGAACACCGGATAGAAAACGAGGTGACAATAGAATTCTTTAATCCGCCGCCCGAAAGTTTTATAATAAAGGTTGCGGATTGTCTCGCAAACTTCAATGTCGAGATATCACCGGAATCCCACGATCCAAAGATCAGAAAGATGTTCGGTAAGCACTATGATAACAGGGAACTGGAACAGATGGTCGCGACATTGCTCAAGGCCGGGTGCAGGAGGGTCGATATATTCTTCATGATAGGCCTGCCCTATCAGGATTACGATTCTGTTATGGAGACTGTGAAATATTGTGAAGAGCTTTTACAAAAATTCGGCGGAGAGGGGCGTGTACTTCCCATGATCGCCCCCCTGGCGCCTTTTATCGACCCGGGCAGCAGCATCTTTGAGGAGCCTCAGAAGTTCGGCTACCGTCTCTTCTACAGGACACTGAGAGAGCATAGGCAGGCCATGCTCATGCCGAGCTGGAAATACATGTTGAATTACGAGACCGCATGGATGAAGAGGGAAGACATAGTCAGGGCCACGTATGATGCGGCGCTCCTGCTCCTTGACATCAAGGAAAAATATGGGGTACTCGGAAAAATAAAGGCGGAAATGATCAGAAACCATATCAAAAGGGCCAAGGTGCTTATTGAACAGATCGACGGTTCAAGCCAAATGGATGACGCGACAAAGGCTGAAATTTTTCATTTAAATAATCTCGATTCGCTGTGTGACAAGCATGAGCTCGACTGGCCTATAAAAGGGTTAAGGCTCAATTTTTTTAAACTCCTGAGGTCGCTCTTATGATGAAAACACCATTGCATCCCAGAGATGCCTTTGTTAAGAATATATTTGCGTTAATAGCCCATCAGATCGACTTTCTAAGCTCACTTTTCTCTTTCGGCATAGACTCGATATGGCGGAAAAGGCTTGTGGCACTCGCAAAAGTAAAGAGCGGGGAAAAAGTCCTTGATGTCTGCACAGGCACCGGAAAACTGGCATTCCTGCTTTACAGGGAGGTTGGGGGCCAGGGGTCGGTCATAGGGGCCGATTTTTGTGAAGAGATGCTGGACGTGGCAAAGAAGAAACTCGGTCACGGGGCCTCAGGCATTTCCTTCGTCTTCGCCAATGCGAAGAACCTCCCTTTTGATGATAATGCATTCGATGTCGTTACTGTGGCTTTCGGTATGAGGAATATTTTTGATACCTCGATAGCCCTGCGCGAGGCATACAGGGTACTTAAGCCGGGCGGGAGATTTTTTTGCCTTGAACTGACATGCCCGCAAAAAGAGTGGTTAATGCCGTTCTACAACTATTATTGCTTTAATA
>JBEKJD010000286.1:0-4016 GCA_050011415.1 Dissulfurispiraceae bacterium
GCTGTTCGATAAGATCAGGAGTTTTCTGGCTGAAAACAGCAATGGCAATCTGCTTTCAACTGACTTCATGGAACTTTGCAACAGTGATGAGCAGGCACTCCTTACTAAATTCTCGGTCGATCCCGGGCTTGACACGGATAATATAAATGCAATGATAAAAGACTGCTTGAAGACTATTTCCAGGAAAGGGATCACCAGGCAGATCGAACTGGCGGAAAAGGCCGGCGATGAGAAACTCTTGTTTTCACTCCTTGGAAAGAAAAAGCTCTTGCTGAAAACTCTTGAGCAGCAGTAGGCGCTATGTAGTAAATGGAGAAAACAGGGAAGTCCTTGACTAAGTATTTAAAATGCATTTATAGTAAAAGACTTTAGCATTGAAGCCCATAAAGGGCCCATAGCTCAGTTGGTAGAGCTACCGGCTCATAACCGGTTGGTCCCAGGTTCGAGTCCTGGTGGGCCCACCATAATGCGTCAGGCGTCGTGCGCCGGGCCTCACCGATTTTTTCCTGACGCTTGACGCACGACGCTTGATGCTTAACGCCGGGAGGATTATAAGGTGAATGAACAATTACGCGTGCTTATAGAACTTCAGAAGATAGACACTATAATACTTGCTCTGCATTCCAGGATCGATATGTTGCCGGATACCATTACTGCCGCTGAAGGACCTCTAAAAAAAGCCGTGGGGTCTCTTGAAAATATTAAGCAGGGCTGCGCAGCCCTCGAAAAGAAAAAAAGGGACAGAGAACAGGCTATAGATGATGCCAATGAAAGAATCAAAAAACTGAAGCAAAGGACCTCGGAGATCAAGAACAATAAGGAGTACCAGGCCCACCTTAAAGAGATAGAAAGGGCCGAAAGGGACCTGAAAACGGCAGAAGATGATTTGCTCGATGCAATCGAGTCTATAGAAAAATCCTCAAAGCAGCTTGCTGCCGAACAATCCGTCATTGCCGTGGAGCAGCAAAAGTTAGACGAAATTAAACAGGAAGTTGAAAAGGTCATTGCTGCAGAGAGGCAAGATCTGAAAAAACTTAAAGATGACAGGAAAAAGTTCATTGAAAAACTGGATTCCGATACTTATGACCGGTATATAGCCATCATGAAATCAGCCCGCGGACTTGCCGTTGTCGAGGCAATAAATGAGATATGCAAGGGATGCAACCTGCATATACCGCCCCAGATGTTTGTTGAATTGAAGCAAAATAACGAGATAACCCTCTGTCCTCAATGCAGACGAATTCTGTACTACAGCAATTCCGAAGCTTCCCACGATGCTCCCTCCGGGGGGCAGGCGTAAGCAGCCCCCTACTATTTATTTATAACTAAACTTTATGGTATTATAAACTCCACTACTATGGAAGACCATAAATTAAAAGTTTTCTGCACTGTTGCGGAGACAAAAAGTTTTTCAAAAACATCTCAGATTATCCATCTTACACAGCCTGCTGTCAGCCTGCAAATTCAGGCTCTCGAAGAACTGTATGAAACAAAACTCTTTGACCGTTCGAGCAGTTCGATCAACCTCACAACAGCAGGGGAAGTGTTATACCGTTATTCCAAATGCATCCTCGAGCTTTATGCGGAACTTGAAATGGAAATAGGCAAAATAACCGGGCTTATCAAGGGAAGCATTACTGTCGGAGCGAGCACAACAATAGGCAACTACGTCATTCCGAACCTTATTTATGATTTCAAGAAAACTCATCCTAAAATCAAGATTAATATCCTGATAGGAAATACAAAGAGGGTACTCGACCTTTTGAACTCCGGCGTCATAGACTTCGGACTTGTAGAAGGTGATACATCCGGGCACAAAATCAAAATCGAATCAGTGCTCACCGATGAGCTTGTCTTCGTTCTGCCGGCAATACACCCATGGGCGAAAAAGAAGACGATTTCAATCCTTGAAATCACTAAAGAGCCGTTCATTATCCGGGAGGAGGGCTCCGGGACCCGCCAAATAATTGAAAAATATCTTGCAACACACGGAATAAAGGTTACTGATATGCATATTGTCCTTGTTCTCGGAGGTACAGAATCAATTAAAGAAGCGGTTGAACGTGGGATGGGCATCTCCATTGCATCGCGCTGGGCTATCCGGAAGGAGTTGAAATACGGCACCCTGAAATTCATTACTGCCAAAGAGGACCGGATACTAAGAAACTTCTCTTTGATAATGCCAAAAAATGCTGTGGTCTCTCATGCTGTTGATGAATTCATTTCATACATCAGGCGCTACCCCTACGATAGTCTCCTTTAGAGTCACGTCAACTCCGTCACATCAAGCCAGGCAAAAATATTATTTCTATCCTCCAGTTCGCTCAGCCATGCCGTATCAGTGTCAACGCCTTCAGCCATCGAAAAAAGCCGGTCAAAATTAGCTATATGGCAGCGCACTCTTTTTTCAGCATACCCGGAGGCCCTGGCTTTCTCAATAAGGAAGGGCCAGTCGCTGGACTGTGCGAGCAGCAGTTCTTTCATCTCCTGGTTGATAGTCCTTTGCATTACAGACGCGCGGCGGTGGCGGGCGGTACGCCGCCCTGTTTCTTTCAGCAGCGCCATTCTCTCCGCCATTTTATGGAGGTGACGGTAAATATAATGGTTCCTCTCTCCTATCCACTGTGCGCTGTATCCACCCTCTCCCCAACTTGAGGGGTGCAAAACAATACGATTGTCAGCTGAATACCTGGCGCTGCATTCTGCCGGAGTAGCCAAACGGACGCTCCTGCTGTCAAACAATTTCCTCACCAGGATGTCAAGCCAGTCTGTTCCCTCAAACCACCAATGCCCGAAGAGTTCCGCATCAAAAGCAGCGAAAATAACAGGGCTGAACCCAAAACCGCAGAGCTGCCGCACCTGCGCTTCCCGGCTTTCCGTGAAATGGCCTGCGTGCTCAATAGCCATCTGCATCGCCATTCCCCTGTCATAAGGGAGCTTTACATCAGTTGGACCCGTTACCCGGTAATACTTCATTCCGCTGAACAGCTTGAGCGCACCGGTATGAATAAATTGACCGACGTATCCGGCAGGAAGGTCGAACCCGATATCGCGGTAAAAATCCCTGTAACACGGATGTCCGGGATAGCCTTCTGTTGCGCTCCATACCTGTGCCGCTGCTTTGGAATCTCTGCCGAATACATGCAGTCCTGAAGGTGCACGTACAGGTTTAAATATGCCGTATTCAGGGCGGGGCTTTCCAAACAGTACCCCGTGTGAATCAAGAAAGAAATAGCGTATGCCCTCCTCTTTCAGGAAAGAATCGATCCCTTTGGAATAACCGCATTCAGGCAGCCAGAAACCGGACGGAGCTCTCCCGAAATTTTTGATGTAGCTCCGGATCCCTATGCGGATCTGATCTCTTATGATGTGCGGATATTCTTCGAAGGCAGGCAGAAAAGCATGCGTTGCAGCAGTAGCCACGATCTCTATGTGGCCTTCATCCTGAAGCCGGCGGAAAGCAGCGACCAGATCACAGCTAAACCGCCCGGTATATAAATGCAGCACTGTTTTGAAGTGTTTCCTGTAGAGGGCCGCTGCAGGCCCGAAAGATGACCTTCCTGTCCTGACCGCTTCGGCCCCGGAAAGCTCAATAAGATTGTCCATATGGCGAATGAACCTTTTCCTGAGCAGATCGTCACCCAACATTTCGGCCAGCGTTGGACTTATTGAAAAGGTGAGCTGCGGACTTATGCCGTCGTTCACCATCCGCTCCAGCATAGCAAGAAGCGGGACATAAGTTTCTCTTATTGCCTCGAAAAGCCAGTGCTCTTCAATACAATACTCATACTCCGGGTGTCTTACATATGGGAGATGAGCGTGAAGCAGCATAATAAGTGAGCCGTTCATTTTACGATAATTCTGCCGGAGCCTCTCTCCACTCTGCCGATGACCGAAAAAAAGAGGGAAGAACCTTCAAAGGCTTTGATGCGGTACTCGCCAACAGTGATTAAAAGTCCTCCGGAAGTTTGCGGATCGGAAAACAAAAGCTTTATCTCATAACTAACACCCGGAGA
>JBEKJD010000287.1:0-3992 GCA_050011415.1 Dissulfurispiraceae bacterium
CTCCGTAGGTGCATGTATGGCTGTCAGCGCCGATTACCAAATCACCAGGCCCGACAAGTCCCTGCTCAGGGAGGAACGCATGCTCGATGCCCATTCTCCCGACCTCGAAATAGAGACTGATACCCTGCTCTTTTGAAAATTGCTTCAGCAGCTTGCACTGTTCAGCTGCCTTGATGTCCTTCTGAGGGGTAAAGTGGTCCGGTATCAATGCTATACAATCTTTGTTAAAGACATGCTTTGCCCCTGTTTTTTTGAATTCCTGTATGGCGATAGGCGCGGTAATGTCATTGGCAAGGATAAGGTCAACCTTCGCATTTATCAGCTCGCCGGCAGAAACCGCCTTTTTCCCGGCATGAGCCGCAAGGATCTTCTCTGTAATAGTCATGTGCCCTCCGAAATCATGGATGTTAAACATCTATTATATATGTATATCAGGAACGTTGACAAGAGCAAACGCGGCAGGAGTTCACCCATTTTTTGAATTTTTTGCCCGTCATTCCAGTGCTTAAGAGCACCTGCCTAAGGCACCTACTTCTGGTGCTGTTGGCGCAGGCGGGAATCCGGTGCCTTCGCAAAGAGAGCTATATAAATCATCGCACTATAGACAAAATATCTATTCATTGATATTCCGCTCAGTTCGGACACCCATTCCGATTTATATCAGACGTGGAATAGTTGTAATCTCACACCAGCTATTTCAGTCCCCACAAATAACTCTCTTTCCTTTATATTTATTCACTGTCAGGAGTTACTCGCAGGCGTATGGTTGCACTGCGCCTGCGCTTCCCTTCGAGTCTGCGTTCTCGTGATTGCCTGGTGGGCACGGTTTTCCTTCGATGCTTTGGCCGCTGACAAGCTTTCCGGATAAGTTCTGATAAACGATTGACCGCATCCTCCCGGTTACGCTCCTGCGTACGGAATTGCCGGGCCTCGATTACGAGCACCCCCTCTTTGGTCATGCGACTTCCTGCTATATTTATGAGGCGTTGTCTCACCTCTGCTGGAAGGGAGGGAGAACGGCTAACATCAAATCGGAGCTGTACTGCAGAAGCGACTTTATTGACGTTTTGGCCACCTGGACCTGAGGACCGAATAAAATGCAACTCGATCTCATCTTCGTTTAGGGCAATATCGTTGGTTATAGATATCATAGTCCGCAACGGTTTCGAGAATCAGATAAGCGAGTCTATCAGAACTTAATCCTCTTTCTCAGCTCTTCCCCGTCTGATCGAGCGACCATTCCATGGGATCGAGCAGCGTGTATCCCATGTTCTCGAGTTTCTTTTTCACCTTGGCAACATTTACGGTCAACAGGTATGGGAAAACAGCCCTCTTGCCTTTTTCCCAGTACCTGGCTACAAGAATGCTGCCGAAGGCTATCCCATCTTCAGTAATTGCATCCACGATTTTCTTCATTTCCCCCAATTTATCTTCCACGACGATACACAGGAGGGTCCCGGGTTCTTCAATCCCCAGCACATTGATAAACGCTCGGATCAGATCGCGTCTCGATATAATTCCAGTCAATTTCCCATCCGAGTCGACAACAGGCAATGCGCCTTTTTTACTGCTATGCATAAGCAGAAGCGCATCCTGAAGGGTGTCCATTGGGGAAATGGTGATCACATCTTTATTCATGACATCCCCAACCTTAAGCGCGGAGATTCGTTCTATTTCTTTTGGGTCTTCCCTGCATGTGGAAAAGACCGAAGGCATCGCACTTCTTACATCACGGTCGGTAATAATCCCTACCACTTTATTGTATTCATCAAGCACCGGCAGATGCCTGATACCGTTCTCTTCCATCTTTCCCCTTGCTTCGAGTATGCCGGCATCAGTTCCAATTGTAATGACCCTTCGCGTCATCGATTTACCGATAAACATGGTACCCCCTTTCAGGCTTTGCTGCCGAGCAGAATTTCGACATGATTTCTTGCCAGTTCAGGCAGGCGGTTCACTGCGTATCCCCCTTCGAGAACAGAGATGACCCGTCCACCCGAATATTTGTCGGCTATCCCGACAATATTCTCCATTATCCATGAAAAGCATCCCGTCGAGAGCTTTATGTCGGACATATCATCGTCAACATGGGCATCGAAACCTGCGGACACAATAATCACCTCAGGCTGAAACTCTTCGAAAGCCGGGAACAGGTCTTTTTCAAGCAATGCTTTATACTCCGTGTCACCCCAGCCCGGCAACGCTGGCGAGTTCAGGGTGAATCCGTAGCCCTCATGTGATCCTCTCTCAACCTCCCTGCCTGTACCGGGATAAGCGAATGAAGGATGCTCGTGAATAGAATAATAAAACACTGTAGGATCATCTTCAAAAATATTCTGCGTGCCGTTGCCGTGATGGACATCAAAATCCACTATGCCTATTCTCTGCAGTTTCCATTTACGCCTCAGATACCTGGCGGCAATAGCTACGTTGTTGAAATAGCAAAATCCCATGACCCTGTTCACTTCTGCATGATGCCCGGGCGGCCTGACAGCGCAAAAAGCATTGTCTATCTCTCCCTCCATTATGAGATCGACAGTATCGAGAATTCCCCCTACAGCCAGCATCGCGGTTTCAAAGCTCTCGCGGCATATTTTATTATCAGGATGATCAAGCTCGCTCATCCCCCAATGACACGCTTCTTCAAAGCGCATTATGAGTTTCATGCTGTGTACAATCTCAATCCACCCCTGGTCAGCGCGGCTGGCCTTTATGAGTCTCACTTTGGAGATAAGACCCGCCTCTTCAATACCCCTGTAAATCGCGAGCAGTCGTGCGGGACACTCGGGATGTTCGGGTCCGGTGTCGTGGAGCAAAAAACGTTCGTCATACAGAAACCCGGTCCTTCTCATTACGCCATTGGCCACCCTGAAATGTTTAACTTTTAAAAACAACAAGGTAGGGGGCTGGAAAATCTCTCCTACTCCCTTTCTGATACTTTAAAACGTATCTAACGGTTTTTTCTACCCCCTGAAACTTCTGGACAAGCATCTGGATATCGGCAAACTGACTCATTACGCCTACAGCCGGACAATAACAGTTATTTTTGGAAATCATTATTTTTATCTGTTAGCAAGTTTTACGGATTTGGCTGATATGTTAACTCATCTGGTACATGTAAGGCGCTTCGCAAATCCTTTATTCGGCATCGGTTCAACACGTGGCAGAATCTATAACAGAATTCTTGGGGGAACTCCTGCAAACGCGGAGGCTATGAGTTGTAGACGCAGACTCTGTTTCTGCCGCTTTTCTTTGCCTCATACAGGGCGCAGTCTGCATGACCGATAAGCACATCCGGAGACGGCTCGCTTATACCGGTGAACGTTGTTAACCCTATGCTAATTGTTATGCGAAGAATATTTGCTTCAGCATATTCAAACGACTTGTCCTCTACTGCTTTCCGCAATTTTTCTCCTAACTCCGAAGCGGCATCGACGGAGGTGTTTGACATCAGTATAATGAATTCTTCACCGCCGAACCTGCCGACAACATCCTCTCTCCGCATAGTGGACAACATGACTCCGGCCAGATCTTTCAAAACTTCATCTCCGCAGCGGTGGCCGTAAGTGTCATTGATACTCTTGAAAAAGTCTATATCAAGCATCATAAGCGAGAGGGGCTCATTATAGCTCATCGACCATGACAGCTCCTCAATCAACCTGGCCATGAAGAAGTTGCGGTTATAGAGCCCGGTCAGATAATCCCGGTCCATCAGGTACTCGAGCTCTTTTGTCTTGTTCCTTATATAAATGATATTCCGGAGCCGCGCCAGCACTTCCTCTTTGAAATACGGCAGTGATATATAATCGTATGCGCCGAGCTGGTAGCCTCTTGTAAGTGTCTTCCGGGTCCTGGTGGAGCCTATAAGGATTACGGGCATATCCCGTGTTGATGGAGCAGACTTCAGCTTCTCCAATATCCTGAGGTTGCGACGGGCATTAAGACGCATGGTGAGGAAAATAACATCCGGACATTCGTGGTAGACCGTCTCG
>JBEKJD010000288.1:0-3984 GCA_050011415.1 Dissulfurispiraceae bacterium
AAGTTAAGCGCGCATTCAGGGTTTGGCAGCGGCACTTTTCGGTATATACTAAATTGTATAAATCGAGCTTTGCCCTGAATTTTGTTGAGCCCGTCCTTTATCTTGCCGCTATGGGGCTCGGACTCGGGGCCTTTGTAAAAGAAATCCATGGAATGCCGTACGTCAACTTCATCGCACCCGGGATCATTGCTTCGTCATCCATGTTTGCAGCGGTTTACGAGTGCACATACGGCACGTTTGTGAGGATGACATTTCAGAAAACCTTTGATGCCATACTCGCCACTCCGGTTAATATCGACGACCTCATTGCAGGCGAATTGATGTGGGGGGCTACAAAAAGCGTCGTTTACGGCACTATAATCATCATAGTGATCTCGCTCTTCGGTCTTGTATCCTCTGCCCTTGTGATCGGTGTTATTCCAATTCTTTTTATCAGTGGGCTTATCTTTTCGGAAATATCACTGATCTTTGTAGCAAAAGTCCCGGGGATAGATTCCTTCAATTATTTTTACACTCTTTTAATGACTCCAATGTTCCTCTTTTCCGGTATCTTCTTTCCCATAGACACCCTGCCGCCGTTAGTCGTAAAAATAGCATTCTTCACGCCGCTGTATCACCTTGTCAACGTGTGCCGGGCGTTTGCGCTGGGGAAGTTTTCACCCGTTACCGGAGATATTGTCTGGCTCTTTGCTGTTTTTGCGCTGCTTGCCGTTTATCCCTTCAGGCTTATGCGCAGGCGTATCATAAAATAAGTCGCAGACCCTATCTCCTGTTTGAGCGAGAGCCCGCAGGCGGTGGCCAGAACGAAAAAAATAATACCAGACCTGCCGGCAGGATATGTTTGAATGAGTTACTCACGATTCAAATGTAGAAGTTTTATTTGATAAAGTCAATTCGTCATTTGAAGTTCTTAAGCTTTGCCGGCGCCCGGTCTTGTTCTTTTCAACCATTGGGCAAACCCCTTCACAGGTCTGCCCAATGGTTGTTGCTGCCGAAACTATTTTTCGTAGGCCTCGAAGACCTTGCCAACCATTTTGGCCGAGGGCTTCAGTGTCTTATCTCCTTCATCCTGCCACTTCGCCGGGCATGCCTCATCCCCATACTTCGCAAGATGGATATTCGCCTTGACTTTCCTTAAAAGCTCAGCCATGTTTCTTCCCATGTTGTAGAAATTGACCTCAGAATTCAGCAGAGTACCTTCGGGGCTGATTATAAAGGTGCCCCTATAGTCCAAGCCCGTCTCCTCGTTGTATACTCCGAACATTTTCGATACACATGCATTACGGTCTGCGCCCATGGGATATTTGGCATTTTTCAGCATCATCTCATCGCGCTGCCAGGCCAGATGAACAAACTTCGTGTCCGTGCTGACAGTTATGACCTCAGCCCCAAACTCCTGAAATTGATCGTACAACTCCGCCAGAGAGGCGAATTCGGTCGCGCAAACAAAGGTAAAGTCCGCGGGATAGAAAACAAGAACAGTCCATTTCTTGTCTGCCTTTAACTTTTCGAGGCTGATTTCTCCAAAATCACCCTTTACAGGTTCGTAGGTGTCGAGTTTGAAATCCGGGACCTTCTGCCCCACTTTTAATCCACAACATATTTCACTCATAAATTCCTCCTTCATTGTTGATTATTTTTCATATGGTCCATGATAAATCATAGTAGCTCTTAGGTGGCTCTGCAACTATCATTACCAGGTGATATGCTAATTATCCCGGACTTTGCAGGCTGGGCAGATTCCGTAAAATTCTATGTGGTTGCCGATAATTTCAAAACCGCCCTGTTTGTCATCAGACAGCTGCAAATCGTAGTCTCCATGTATGTCAACAATCAGTTTACACCTGATACATAAAAGATGGTGGTGTGGTTTCGTATTCGGATCAAAACGTTTTTTCGTTGGATCAATTTTCAGCTCGAGCACACCGCCCTTCTTCCGTATTGCTTCAAGCGTGTTGTATACGGTTGCAAAGGACATAGTTGGATAATTTTTAGAAACTGACTTGTAGATCTCCTCTGCCGATGGATGCTCAGTGTTATCTTTGAGGTAATCCAGGATTGCAATCCTCTGAGGAGTCAGTTTTAATCCTAATTCTCTGTAATCCTTCATATATTCACCTTTAATGCTTATTACTAAATAAATATTATCAGATTATAATTATTATTGTCAAGAAAAAAATAGATGCCGGAAAAAAATTTTTCTATTAAGCAGAAAATTAAAGACAAAAAAAGGGAAAAGAGTATTATGAAACCTTTTTAGTAACTCTTTTACCCGGGGATAACGTGTTTAGGCAAACTTATCTATGGTCTGTTGAACTGTCGATTTGCTTTCTTGAGGTTGGGCCGCAGGTGTTTTCCTTACACCTCTGTCGTCTTTATCTCCATCATTTTCAGCATCGCTTTTCGGAGCCACTGCCGGATTATTAACCTTATTATTAACGTTAACATTATTACCAGCCTGTTTTGGAACTACTTGTGGTGGTAAGCTTGGTGCAGTACCCACAGGATTAATCTCCATACTAACCTCCTTTCACTAAATATTACATCATTACTATATTTATTCCCTTAACATAGTTATCGGAAAATTCCTGAAAAGCTTAACAGAACAAAAACACTTACTCTATCCCGTTGTTCCGTAAGGATATATTTTGTGTTGTCCCGGAAATGCCGCATTAATATATTAATTTGTATGATATAATCTGCATAAAGACACTATTTTTAACTTACGTTGATGGATAATCACATAACTCTTAGACCTGTAACCTTTAATCCGTGATAGGAATAATACTTTTAAACCTGGGCGGTCCTGACTCTATCGATGCTGTCAGGCCGTTTCTCCTCAATCTTTTTTCTGACAGGGAGATAATCAGGCTTGGTCCGCCATTTCTGCAAAAAACTATAGCGTCTCTTGTAATCAGCATGAAACTAAAAAAGACGCTGGCTGCCTACAACCTGATAGGCGGCAAATCTCCGCTGACCGATATAACAACTGCTCAGTCAAAGGCACTCGAGAAACAGCTCAATTCATTTGACGCGGAGACGCGGGGACTCGGGGACTCGGGGACAGTGAGCAGTGACGATATTGTTTCGCCGCGTCGCCGCATCGCCGTGTCCCCGCGTCAGGCTAAGTTCAGAGTATACGTCGGCATGCGTTACTGGCATCCTTTTACTGAGGAGAGCGTGGAGCAGATGTACAAAGCCGGGATAACCAAAATAATTGCACTGAGTCTCTATCCCCACTATTGTATTGCGACAACCGGTTCTTCCATCAAACATTTCAAAGATGCTGCTGAAAAATATTCTATTGAATATTCCTGCATCACCTCCTGGTTCAACCACCCGCTGTACATAGATGCACTCGCAGCCCGCATTGAACAGGGGCTGAAGGGTTTCAGCAAAAAGCCGGCTGTACTGTTCAGCGCCCACAGTCTGCCGCAGAGACTTGTAAATGCCGGAGATTCTTATATCCCCGAGATTCGGGGCACCATTGATGCACTCACTGACAAACTGGACCTGCAGTGGTTCCTCTCTTACCAGAGCAAGACCGGCCCGGTCAAATGGCTTGAGCCAACTACTGAACATATGCTCCATGAACTTGCCGGCAAAGGAATAAAAGACCTGCTCGTTGTGCCCGTCAGCTTCGTATCCGACCATATTGAAACTCTGTACGAAATAGATATACTATACAAAGGCATGGCAAAGAAGCTCGGGATAACGCTCCAGCGCATTGAGTCGCTCAATACTTCTGATAAATTTATAGAGGCCCTTGCCGATATCGTATTAAAAAAGACGCAAGACGCAGGATGGATTTGAGTTCATAATTACTGAATAGAAGAGGGGACCCATGCCAACATATGACGTCATTATAATCGGGGCCGGTATAAGCGGATTGAGTTTTGCCCACTATTGCGGCAGGGAGGGGATGAGGACCCTCATAATCGAAAAGGACGCTCATATAGGCGGAACAATCCATTCACACCGTTT
>JBEKJD010000289.1:0-3965 GCA_050011415.1 Dissulfurispiraceae bacterium
TATATTCCTTCCAGCTTGAAATAAGAATACTGATACTCTTATTATACCTCAGTACATGAGTAAATGAATGTATGAGTAAATGAGTTAAACCCCATATACTCATATACCCATAAACTTTTTTGGAGATGAGATTGTACCGGTGACTAACGGATTTGAAGAACTCTTAGAGAGAAAAACAAAAGGCTCCCTGAAAATCTATTTGGGATACGCTGCCGGAGTCGGCAAGACCTATGCAATGCTTCAGGAGGGACAGCGGCTTATGGAACAGGGTTACGATGTGGTTGCGGGATATGTCGAGCCTCACGACCGCCCTGATACTATAAAGCAGTTGGAAGGGCTTGAGATAGTCGAGCCGCTCCAGTTGAATGTTGCAGGCCTTCCGGTGCGCGAAATGGATGTCGAGGGAATAATAAAGCGCAATCCTCAAATTGCGATGGTGGATGAGATGGCCCACACAAACGCCACAGGCTCAAAAAACGAGAAGCGTTTTCAGGATGTGCTCGAAATTCTTGATCATGGGATCAATGTCATTACCACTTTGAACATACAACATTTTGAAACTATCGCTGATAAGGTGGACACAGCGCTTCGGGTCCCTGTTGGGGAGCGGGTGCCTGACTATATCCTGCAGCGGGCTGACCAGATTGTTAATGTTGATGTGACCATCGAAGAATTGCGGGAAAGGCTCAGGTCGGGGAAAATATACGAAATGTCGAAGGCGGAGAGGGCGCTCCTCTATTTCTTTACTCATGAGAATCTTTCGCTTCTGAGGAAACTGGCTCTCCAGGAGGCGGCGGATGATCAGCTCAGGAAGATCGAGGAAGAGAGTCTCTTGTCGGAACAGGCTGTAAAGGAGGCGGATGAAGCGGTAATGGTGGCTATGAGTTCGGGAGCTCCCAACGCCGAGGCGCTGATCAGAAAGGCGGCTAAACTCGCGGCAAGGCTTTCGGCGCGGTGTTATCTTATATATGTCCAGAGAAAACAGGAATCTCCTGAACTTATTAACGCAGCGTTACAAAGAAGACTCCTTTCAAATTTAAAGCTTGCGAAAATACTCGGTGTTGAAGTTGTGACCCTTCATGGCGAGGATATAGCTGAAACATTGGTTAATTTTGCACAGACTCATAAAGTCCGTCACGCCATATTCGGAAAAACGGAACGGTCTCCCATAAGAGAGCGGATTTTCGGATCAGTGGTCCAGAACTTTATAAATGATTCAGTCGGGATCGATGTTCACATTGTAGCCGCTACGCCCTATCGGGAGGACGAAGAGTGACTGTGCTCCCTCCTTTGCGAAAAAAGATTCTCCATGGCTACCTTGTCATAGTTGCCCTGTTTGGCCTCATGGGTATTTTTTTAATCCTGGCCTCTGTTTTTATAATGGCCGGCACCACCCCTAAAATGATCCACTCGAACTACGACTCTATTGAGGCTGCCAGGAAAATGCAGCAGGCGTGGAATGCGCTCCATTTCCCCGGGGGATACCAGAGTTTACCTGAAGAAGTATGGGTAAGACAGTTTGATGAGGCATTGCGTTTTGAGAAGTCCAATATTACCGAGCCCGGTGAAGACGTAATTGCCGGCAATATTGAACGGCTCTGGAATGAATGGAAACAGGGGGGACGGTCCGAGGACCGGGTCAGGGACATGAACGGTCTGTTTGAACAACTGACCCTTCTTAATGAAAAAGGGATGTTCGAGCTTGTCGTAAGAGAGGTAAGCGTGCGCCGTACAGTTGTTATCGGGGCTGCGCTCTTTTATCTTGTAACATTTATTATTACACTTTTAATTGTCGATTCCCTGTCCGTCCGCCTGGCAAAACCGCTTAAGGATATAGCTGAAGTGCTGAGGTCAAGGATAAAGCCCGGAGAGATACTCAAGCTGCCCGAACCTGCCAGTCTTGAAATTCGCATTCTCAATGAAGAACTCTCGTTGTTATGGGAGAGGGTCAGCCGCACGGATCAGCTTAACCTGGAAAGAATTCTCAGGCAGAGAAACCAGTTGGAAACCCTCCTGTCTTCGGTTGAAGATGCAGTAATAGCACTTGATAACAAGGGGCGGGTCACCCACGTAAACCTGAGAATGGCTCAGCTTATCGGTCTTGGCACGGATAGTATAGTTGGAATGCTCTGGGCAGACCTTCCTTCTGCTTCAGGCAATTATTTTAAGCTCCGTGAAGTATTCAGGGAACAGGTAAAAGAGAGTGCTCTGGTGTTCGAACTTCAGACTGAAAGAGAGGATCATAGAAGCTTTGAGGCCCGCATAAGAGATGTCTTGTCTCCAACCGGGGAGCTTATCTCTACAATTTTTCTTCTCCATGATGTTACCGAGGTCCGTCAAAGAGAGCGTCTTAAGGCTGAATTCATAGGCGTCCTGTCGCATGAACTGAAAACTCCTCTGCAATCATTAGGCACAGCTGTAGAGCTTCTGGCGCAGAAGAAGGATTCCTATGATGAACGCACACGATTTCTTATTGAGACCCTGCTCAGCGATGTAGTCAGGATCCGTTCTGTTGCCAATCAGTTCATCCAGGTTGATCACCTCCCCGGAGCGGCAATCCACATACACCCGGAGTTGACCAAGCTGAACGAACTTCTCCCTGAGTGGCTCAAACCTTTGCAATTGCTTGCGACAGAGCGGGGGATGACTTTACATTATGAGAAAGAAGGCGAAGGAGATATCTGGGCCCAAATTGATCCGGCGAAATTCCCATGGGTGATCTCAAACCTGCTTACCAATTCCATCCGGGTTTCCCCTCAGGGCTCGACGATTAAAGTCTTGCTCGCATATAACGGAGGCAATACTGAAATCACGGTCACGAACCAGGGACCAAGTATACCGGAAGAAATTCGCAGGCGCATGTTTGACCCTTATTTTCAAGGGACGGGCGAGGCAACCGGAGCTGCTGCTCATGCTCCCGGCTATCTGGGGCTGGGCTTAACTATTGTTAAAGAGGTTACTGAGGCCCACGGCGGAAGGGTTGAGTACACACCTCTTGAGCCTACGGGGTCCTGTTTCAGGATAATCCTGCCTCTTCCCGGGGACAACAGGTAAAATGCCGAGAATGGCTGATAAGCTCCGTATTCTTCTGGTTGATGATGACAATAATATCCGTATGACACTTTATGTGTCCTTGTCGGATATGGGGCATCATGTTGTTGCCGCAGCCTCTTTGAACGAGGCGGTAGGAGCGTTAAGAGCAGAGATTTTTGATCTTGTTCTGACTGACTTCAGGCTGGGCGGCCCTACAGGAACTGACTTGATCCGCGAGTCGAAAAGCATGCAGCCTGAAGCGATTATTGTCGTAATGACCGCTTATTCTTCTATCGAAAATGCGGTCCAGGTCACAAAAGAGGGCGCATTCGATTATCTTCCAAAGCCTTTTTCCAACTCTCAACTTGTTCACCTGCTGGAAAAGGTACAGACTCTCAGTTCTCTTAAGAGGGAAAACGAGTCATTAAGAAACGAGCGCTACCGGCCTGAATATTTCCAGGGTTTTGTTTCTCCGGCAATGCAGCGGCTCGAAATTTTTGTAAACCAGATCGCTCCCACAGACGAAACGGTCCTGATTACCGGAGAAAGCGGAACGGGCAAAACAGAACTCGCCAAACTCATTCACAAGCGCTCCCGCAGGGCAGCCGGCCCTTTTATAACGGTTTCCTGTACTACCCTGGCAGAGTCGGTGCTGGAATCCGAACTATTCGGACATGTCAAGGGGGCTTTCACCGGCGCCGTAAGTGAAAAAGTCGGGAAGCTTGAATTGGCCGGCAACGGCACTCTTTTCCTTGATGAAATCGGCGACCTTTCACTTTCGGCACAGACACGGCTCTTAAGGTTTCTTCAGGAGAAAATTATCGAGAGGGTAGGCGGAACGGATGAAATCAGGGTGGACACCCGCATAATTTCCGCAACTAATCATGACCTGCAGGAATCTGTGGCCAACAAGAAATTACGGGAGGACCTTT
>JBEKJD010000290.1:0-3965 GCA_050011415.1 Dissulfurispiraceae bacterium
TTCATGATCATTGACTTCTTCTGAGCCTGAAAAAATATCGGTAAACACCAGCACACGTTCATGACTCTTTATGCCGAGGTTGACTGTATAAACAGATCTGAGCGCAGTAGTAATCATGCGAAGGCCAATTCCATCTGCTGTTGTTGCCTTCCCGGAAATTCTATTGGATACCTGTTATCGAAACAGGCAGTGCAAAAATCTTCGGGATGTGGGATTACATTCTTTAAGCCATCGAGGCTAAGATAGGCAAGGCTGTCCGCGGTCAGATATTTTCTTATCTCTTCGGTCAGGTGGTTTGAGGCTATAAGCTCATATCGCGTCGGTGTATCTATACCGTAGAAGCAGGGGCCGATGGTTGGCGGAGAGGATATTCTCACATGCACCTCTTTAGCTCCCCCGACCTCCCGGATCATTTTTACTATTTTTTTGCTGGTAGTGCCACGTACAATGGAGTCGTCTATCACAACCACCCTTTTCCCCTTCAGAAGGTCCCGCACAGGGTTGAGCTTTATTTTAACGCCGAAATGCCGGATGCTCTGTTTGGGCTCTATGAAGGTCCTCCCTATGTAGTGGTTTCTTATGAGGCCGAAATCAAAGGGTATCTTTGACTGCTCGGCATAACCTATTGCCGCAGGCACTCCGGAATCAGGAACAGGCACTACTATGTCGGCGTCAATGCAGGATTCAAGGGCGAGTTGTTTGCCGAAACCCTGGCGTATGGTGTTCACGCATAAGTGGTTGAAGATATAACTGTCAGGCCGGGCAAAGTAGATAAACTCAAAAACGCAATGGGCCTTTCTTGTACTTTGCAGAGCTCTTATGGAACGAAGGCCGTTCCTGTCTATCACGACTAATTCACCCGGTTCCACGTCCCTTATATATTCAGCGCCTATCAGGTCAAACGCGCAAGTCTCCGAGGCTACTACATAAGCGCCGTCAACAGTACCGATGGCAAGCGGCCTTACGCCAAAGGGGTCGCGTGCAATAATGAGTTCGGATTCCCTGAGAAACAGGAGGCTGTATGCTCCGCTAACAGTGCGAAGCGCTTCAATGATGCGCTCATAGGGGTCCTCGTGCCTTGAACGTGCTATCAGATGCAGCAGCACCTCGCTGTCCGAGGATGACTGGAAGATAGCTCCTTGAACTTCAAGCTCTGCCTTTACCTTTTCAGCATTAACAAGATTGCCGTTATGCGCGAGTGCTATGGCGCCTAACGAGTAGTTTGCCATCAGCGGCTGAACATTCTTAAGCCCCCCGCCCCCGGCTGTTGAATACCGGTTATGACCTATGGCAAAAGAACCGGGCAGGCGTTTCAGCCGTTTTTCACTAAAAATGTCTGCAACGAGGCCGAGAGATTTTTCGATATGAAGGGTCTTGCCGTCGGAAGAGCAAATGCCGGCCCCTTCCTGACCGCGGTGTTGCAGAGCATAAAGTCCAAGATAGGCAAGATTTGCTGCTTCAGGATGGTTAAAAACTCCGAATACGCCGCACTCTTCATGAATATCATGAATAGGCAAGGTGAGCGGTCTGCAACATCCCCGTTTCATGCAATCAAGCTCTCTTCATTCTGAGATGCAACCAGAAAAGTGGTATTAGAGAAAATATACCGTGCACATTATATAATATAAATACAGCAAGTTTAATCTGCGTACTGTAAGAACATCGGGTACGGCAACGACAACTATATATATATTAGCATAAACTGATGGGTGATTTTAAATTACAGACCGGCTTCACTCCCAAAGGAGACCAGCCAAAGGCAATAGCTGAGCTGACCGAAGGGGTAATGAAGGGCTTCGGGCAGCAGGTACTCCTCGGAGTTACAGGCTCAGGCAAGACATTTACTATCGCACATGTAATTGCCAACCTTAACAAACCAGCTCTGATCATTGCCCACAACAAGGCCCTGGCAGCACAGCTGTACGGTGAATTCAAAGAGTTGTTCCCGGACAACGCAGTGGAGTTTTTCGTGAGCTATTATGACTACTACCAGCCTGAAGCGTATATCCCCTCAACAGATACCTATATAGAGAAAGATTCCATGGTAAATGACGATATCGACCGGCTCAGGCATTCGGCAACAATGTCTATCCTGGAAAGACCGGATGTTATCGTTGTTGCTTCTGTCTCCTGTATTTACGGTATCGGCTCACCGGAAGATTATCTCAGCATGCACATCTTTGTCGAAGAGGGAATGAGGATAGTAAGGGATGATTTTTTACGCCAGCTTGTGGATATCCTTTACGTCAGGTCTGATGCCGAATTCAAGCGCGGGAATTTCAGGGTGCGTGGTGATATGGTTGAAGTCTACCCGGCATTTTGCCAGGACAGGGCAGTGCGGATAGAATTCTTCGGCGATGATATCGATGCCCTCTATGAATTCGATCCTTTGACCGGCGAACGGATAAAGAAGATGCATAAACTTACACTCTACCCCAACAGCCACTGGATAACCCCTGAAGCAAAATTGAAAAAAGCGTTTAAAGGCATCGAGAAAGAACTTGAAGAACGGACCCGGTATTTCAGAAACAATGGAGAGATAGCCTTTGCCCATAGGATCGAGCAGCGTACCCGCTTTGATCTGGAAATGCTAAGGGAGTTCGGCTATTGCCATGGTATTGAAAACTATTCCAGACACCTGAGTGGAAGACTTCCGGGAGAACCACCTTATACACTGATCGATTACCTGATCAGCGGACCTTCAAAGGGCGATTTTCTTATGATAATCGATGAGTCTCATGCCACAGTGCCCCAGATAGGCGGTATGTACGAAGGAGACCGCTCCAGGAAAAAAACATTGGTGGATTACGGCTTCAGACTTCCTTCAGCCATGGACAACAGGCCGCTCAAGTTTGATGAGTTTGAACTCCGCATGCGGCAAACGATTTATGTATCGGCAACACCGAGCAATTACGAATTGGGAAAATCCGGGGGGAGGGTGATAGAGCAGGTTATTCGACCGACAGGGCTGATGGACCCCAAAATGGCGGTCAGGCCGGTGAGCGGACAAGTTGACACCCTGCGGGGAGAGATCGGGAAGAGGGCTGACCGGGGAGAGCGGGTCCTGGTGACCACTCTTACAAAAAAAATGGCTGAAGACCTTACCGATTTTTATACGGAGATCGGTGTCAGGGCCCGGTACCTGCATTCCGACATCGATACGCTCGAAAGAATAGAGATATTGCGGGACCTCCGGCTCGGTTCCTTTGATGTTCTGATAGGTGTTAATCTGCTCAGAGAGGGACTTGACCTTCCCGAGGTATCGCTTGTTGCCATCTTTGACGCGGACAAGGAGGGATTCCTGAGGTCAGAGCGTTCGATAATCCAGACCGCAGGCCGCGCCGCGAGGAATGTCAATGGAGAGGTAATTCTGTATGCCGATACAATAACACGCTCAATGAGGAAGGCCATGGATGAGACCGAGCGAAGAAGGAAACTGCAGGCGGAATACAATAAAAAGATGAAGATTACACCGGAAACAATAAAAAGCAAGGTCAAGGACATACTGGGCTCAATTTATGAGTCGGATTATTATACGGTCGCTGCCGTTGCCGAAGAGACAGCGGACTACAGTGTGAACGAGGATTCAATCAGGAGGCTCGAAACAGAGATGAAAGAAGCGGCCAAAAATCTCGATTTCGAGCGTGCAGCGGAACTCAGGGACAAGATCAAACGGCTGCGGGAGAAGATACTCCTGTCAGGAGCAGGCGGAAGATAAATTGCCCTTGTCAAGGTGTCTTTCCTCCGTCGGTCTTTTCAATCGCCGACTTAAGGGCTGATTCCAACATATCAACGACCAACGGCTTGCTCAAAATTGCCGATGGGCGGACGTGTTTTGCCTTTTCTATTATCTCTTCATCGTAATATCCTGTCATGAATATTACCGGTATCCCGAATTCCAAAAGTATCTTTTCAGCTGCCTGAATCCCATCCATCCCCGCACCTAAGTTGATATCCATAAGCAC
>JBEKJD010000291.1:0-3915 GCA_050011415.1 Dissulfurispiraceae bacterium
GGCATACCATAGATATGCCGATGGAGGACATAGAGCGTATAGAAGTCATACGCGGTCCCGGCGCAACGCTTTGGGGAGCCAACGCAGTAAACGGCGTAATTAATATCATAACCAAAAACTCTGCGGATGCACAGGGCTTGCTTGTGGCCGGCACTGTAAGTTCGGTAAATGCATATGACAGTACGGTGCGCTACGGCGGAAAAATCGGGGAAGATACCTGGTTCCGTGCATTTGCGAAGTACCGGGAATTCGGAGGGACGGCTGGACAGGAATATTATGTTAGACCCTATGCTCCATCCGGCGGCTTCAGACTGGATACAAAAATATCTGATGCCACCCGTCTGACGTTTTCAGGCGGCATTGACGAGGCTTTTTTGTCGTTACCTGATGTAGAGGCTGAACTGCTGCAAGGTAATGTGGCAGCCGGCAATTTCACAAAAGATTCACATTTTTCCGACCGCTATATCATGGGAAGCGTTGAGCATGATTTCTCGCCAACTTCCAGCATTAAATTCCAGGCATACTATAACAGGGACAGGATATATACCGAGGACACTGGCAACGACCCGGAAATAACGGCGAAATTTGGCTGGGACATTGCCGATTTCGACTTTCAGCATAATATACGCCTCTATGACATTCACGACATAGTTTGGGGAGCGGACCTGCGTTTCGTGAAAAACCTGATGACCCCGACTTTTGGTCTCTATTCTGTTCCGAATAATACAGACGCCAATCAGTACAGCCTGTTTGTTCAGGATAATATAACCCTGCTCACAAACAAACTGTGGCTGATTGCCGGAATAAAGTTTGAGCACAATGATTATACCCCCTGGGAAATTCAGCCCAACGTGCGGCTCCTCTTCAAGCCGCATGAGAATCATACGCTGTGGATGTCGGTGGCAAAGGCCGACAGAATGCCTTCGAATAGTGAGGAGCACGTCACGTCCGTCGTTGGTGGAGCGCCGGCAGGGGCCCTATACCCGAACTCACCGGCCTATGTAGAGGAAACTATGGGTTCCAGCGCTTTTAAGTCCGAAAAGCTGACTGCCTACGAGGTCGGGTACAGGTTCATTCCATGGCGTTTTCTCTCATTGGACATAGCCACATTTTACAATGACTACAACCAGCTTGCGACGTGGGAGCAGGGCACTCCTTTTGCTCAAGGCAATTATTATGTAGTGCCATTAATTGTTGGAAACCAGATGAAGGGCAGCAGCTATGGGACTGAAGTTGCCGCTGTTTACCAGCCCTTTGCATGGTGGCGGATTTGTCCTTCTTTCAGTTGGCTTTTCGTAAGTCTGACCCCAAATGCCAGCAGCACCGACACACAGTCTTTCCTTGCAGAAAATGCAAGCCCGTTGACGCAGTTAATGATACGCTCTCAGATGGATATTTCGCGGACACTGGAGTTGGATGTCGAGCCCCATTCGGAAAGCGCATTAAAGAGCCTCGGTGTAAGTGGACATGCTGACTTAAATCTTCAGGTTGGATATAAGCCGATGCCAAAACTGCGAATTGCCCTTGGTGTGCAAAACCTCTTCGAAAAACAACACCCTGAGTTTTCAGATGTGTGGTTCGGAACAAGCCTCATCCAGTTGCAGAGAAACATATTTGGAAAGCTGACGTGGAAATTTTAGGAAGAGGGGAAGGTCCCTCAATTTTTTGAAATATCAGCCACCCCCACTCCTGAAAGGGCGTAAAAAGTTGCTCAAGACAATATTCATGAAAATTCTCTCAGCGCTGGTAAGCCGCCCTGTTATTGCGAGTCTTGCCTTCTGCCTGTTTATGCTCGCAGTTCCTGTTATTTCATATTCTGAAAGCCCCCAGGTCAGGGAATATGGCATTAAAGCCGCTTATCTGTTAAATTTTGCCAAGCTTACAGAATGGCCCAGTGGGACCTTCGCCTCGCATGAGAATGCTTTTATAATCGGCATACTTGGAAACGACCCCTTCGGCAGGAGACTCGATCTTCTCAGGGACCGGACCGTAGGCGGGCGCAGAGTCGTGATAAAAAGCATAGACAACATCAGCGAGTCCTCCGCCTGCGACCTTCTTTTTATAGCGTCCTCTGAGTCGGACCGCCTGCAGCAAATAATAGCTTACGTACGGAAAAAACCTGTTCTTACGGTATCGGACATAGCAGGCTTCGAGAATAGCGGCGGGATCATCGCTTTCTTTTTGAAGGACGACCATGTGAGATTCAGGATCAACATTGATGCTGCCAGGAGAGCTAACCTTAATATAAGCTCGCATCTTCTGGAGCTTGCAGAAATTGTGAGGGAAAAGTGAGGGAATGGATGAGGACTACAAGTATAAAACATAAACTTTCCCTCATAAACATCATTTCGATAGGTTTTATCATAATATTGATCGGGCTTTCCGTTTTCATAGAAGAATTCGTCCGGCTCCGGACAGAATTGTTGACAGATACAACGTCTCAGGCTGTCATTATTGCAAAAAACAGCGTGTCAGCCTTACTCTTCGGTGACCGGAACAGATCTGACGAGACACTCGAATCCCTGCAAAACATTTCCGATATTGAAGAAGCAGCGATCTATACAAAAGACGGCAGGATCTTAGGCCGGCATGTGCGCGGAGACATCAAAAATGCATCATATCCCGTGGACCCCGGGAAAGAAGGTTATACCTTTGAAAAAGACCATCTCGCCGTCTGTCATAATGTTGTGTTGGACAATGAAACTATCGGCAAGGTATACGTTTGTGCCGGCACCGCAAGGATCAAACACAATTTATTAAAACTGCTCTTCTTCATCGTGACAGTTTCCGGCCTGGCGAGCGGAGCAGCCTTTCTTCTGCTGGGCAAGCTCCAGAAGACCATTGTAGATCCTCTTTTTCATTTGTCGAATGTCATGAATAAAGTGACTGAGGAGAAGGACTACTCGGTGAGGACATCTGTCCATTCAACAGACGAGTTGGGTATGGTTGCCGGGGGACTGAACAAGATGCTGGAACAGATCGAAAAATGGAATATGGAACTCGAAGACAAAGTGGCAGCCAGGACAACTACGCTCCGGCAAACGAATGAGCTGTTAACGGAAGAGATAGCGGAGCGCAAGCGGATGGAGACAGAGAGGGACATGCTGATCGTTGAGCTTCAGGAAGCACTCGCGGAAGTCAAGCAGTTATCAGGATTATTGCCTATATGCTCCTCCTGCAAAAAAATCCGTGATGATAAAGGGTATTGGACCCAAATAGAAAGTTATATCAGCGAACATTCCGAGGCCCTGTTCACACATGCGATATGTCCCGAATGCGGGAAAAAACTGTATCCGGAATATTATGATGACATTTGGGGGAAAGAAGACAAATAAGAGATAAAAGTTCTTATGGGCTATGCTTTTTGTCCTATGCCCTTTGCCTGCGTTATTCTTTGAGGATGGGTGTAGACGTTCAAACGGTCGGCCCTTATAAAACCTACTACTGTTACGCCGCTCTCCTCCGCGATCTCCAGTGCAAGGCTGGTGGGAGAGGTCCGGCTCGCAACTACAGGGATACCCCAACGCGCACACTTGGAAACAATTTCCGACGAAAGCCGTCCGCTTGCGAGCATGATTGTGCCTTCAAATGAAATATTCTCCAGGATTGCGTACCCGATAACTTTATCTACGGCATTATGCCTGCCGATATCCTCGGCAAGGCAGAGTATTTCATCACCGTCACTGAGGGCTGCACTGTGGACACAACCTGTGAGTTTGTAGAGTTCCGAAGTGTTCTGGAATTTTCTGAACAGCTCTTTTATTTTTTCAGCGCTTACGCTGAAAGAATCATGGAGCTTCCGAAGCGACAAACGCTTTGGAAATGTAATGCCTCCGATGCAGCCGGAAGTTATCACCGCGACTGCGGTCGAAGTCTCTACATCCGCGGTGATATCTACAAGCACCTCGTCGGCGT
>JBEKJD010000292.1:0-3889 GCA_050011415.1 Dissulfurispiraceae bacterium
GTAAGCGAGCCTTCACGGATTCCTTTCATTATTTCGTCATTGGTAAGTTCCGTTCCTTCGAGGTATTTTTCGAGGAGCGAATCGTCCGATTCCGCGATCTTCTCAACAAGCTTTCTCCTGTACTCTCCTGCATCATCCTGTAAGGAAGACGGAATTTCAGCCTCCACCACTTTTCCGTTTTCTGCAATATATGCCTTCATAGTTATGAGATCCACTATTCCCCTGAAGCCCTCACCCTCCCCGACAGGGATAAAAAGCGGGACCGCCTCTGATTCAAAAGACTTCTCAAGCTCGCCGAGCGCCATGAAAAAATTTGCCGCCTCCTTATCGAGCTTATTTATAAAGACCACTCGCGGCACCTCGAATTCGCAAGCGTACTTCCATATCTTTTCGGTTTCAGCTTTTACTCCTGAAATAGCGCTGACAATTACGACCGCCCCATCGGAGATCCTTAGGCTGCCCCTCGTGTCTTCTATGAAGTTTATAAAACCCGGTGTATCAATCAAGTTGATTCGGGTGTCTTTCCAGTCGCAGTAGGCAACAGCCGATACCAGGCTGATCTTTCTCGCAATCTCTTCCGGCTCGAAGTCGGTCGTGGTATTTCCCGCCTCAACGCTTCCAATCCTGTCTATAACCCCGGCATTAAACAACATAGCCTCGGTCAATGAAGTCTTGCCCGCGCCACTGTGAGCGATAATTGCTACGTTCCTTATTTGCGCAGCGTTTAATTTTGTCATAATTACCCCCTGTTTATAATTTCTTCTATTATCGGCATGTATTCTTTTTTACGGTCAAAAAATATTGACCACAGCTTCAAAATCAAAAAAGAAAAGGCAAACAGACCAAATCCGCCGGCAGCAGATGCAAGATCGGGATTGGCAGACGGGAAAATCCGGCCCAGATATTCCCTGCCCAGCACCGCTCCAATAATAAGCATTAAAGAAGGCAAACCATAAACAAGTATAGTGCCCTTAAGGTAAGTCGAGGCCCTGAAAACCACCTTCACTGTATCTCCTACCCTGGCATCAGCGTGATTGAAAGCCTCCATCACCGCCTCGCCGGCCCCTAAGGTCTCGCACAAAGAGCTTCCCGGACAGGATTCGCAAGAGCCCTTTTTAGGCACAGTAATAACAGCCCTTATTCCATTTATTTCCTTTACAATACCGATTTCTTCCATAATCTATATCCATGTATCCTACTATATATGCCATTGCACAGTAAACATTCAGAGTGGTGGAGATGGGCATGGGCAGTGCCTTTTTTCTTTGAAAACAATTAGCCTTCTGTGCCTCCATCCTGATATATACAAAATATCATCCAGTGTTCCAGTTGAGCATATGTGGGTCGGACGTTACCGGCCCACTCTGCCAAAAGTAGGCGCTTCTAAGCGAGAACCCAGGTGTTTTCAAAGAAAAAAGGCACTGCCCATGCCCATCTCAAGAATATATTGTGGAGTGGTCGGACTGTATTTCGGCAGTGTCCACCTGGAATATCAGCAGCGGGGAGGTAACGCCCGACCCGCATTTATACTGTATGGCACATAGTGTTTTATCAGCAAGATCGGCGCACTGGTAACAAAGAAAAATTGGACGCTGCCGAAATACAGTCCGGCCACGACTATCACTGCCGACATACTGATGACAAAAAGAAGACCGACCGGGTAAAATAACGCGCTAACCAAAAAAATATAATTCGATTTGTCGAAATCAGGAGGTCTTCAGTCAATATGAGCAATGAACCGAACAAGATCATTTACTCCATGATAGGAGTGGGCAAATATTACGATAAGAAACAGGTGCTCAAGGACATTTATCTGTCCTATTTTTATGGAGCGAAAATCGGTGTTCTCGGACTTAACGGATCAGGCAAGAGTTCCCTTTTACGCATCCTCGCAGGAGTAGACAAAGATTTTATCGGAGAAACCGTCCTTGCTCCAGGCCATACTATCGGCTTTCTCGAACAGGAGCCCCGCCTTGATGAGATGAAGACAGTAAGGGAGATAGTGGAACAAGGTGTCCAGGAGGTCGTGGATGCTCTCAATGAGTACAACAAGATCAATGAGAAGTTCACCGAGCCCATGTCCGACGATGAGATGAACAAGCTGATCGAGCGTCAGGGGGTAGTCCAGGAAAAGCTCGAGGCCCTTGATGCGTGGACCCTCGATTCACGACTCGAAATGGCAATGGATGCGTTGAGATGCCCTCAGGGAGAGACTCCTGTAAAAGTCCTGTCGGGCGGTGAAAAAAGACGCGTGGCGCTTTGCAGACTCCTGCTGCAGAAGCCCGATATACTGCTGCTTGACGAGCCTACGAACCATCTCGATGCCGAGTCTGTCGCCTGGCTCGAACACCATTTACAAAGCTATCCCGGCACGGTCATTGCCGTTACACACGACCGCTACTTCCTCGACAATGTAGCCGGATGGATTCTGGAACTCGACCGCGGACAGGGAATCCCGTGGAAGGGCAACTATTCTTCCTGGCTCGAACAAAAGCAAAACCGGCTGAAGCAGGAGGAAAAGGTTGAGAGCGAGCGGCAGAAGACCTTGCAGCGGGAACTCGAGTGGATACGCATGTCGCCGAAGGCCCGCCATGCCAAGTCAAAGGCGCGCATAAAGTCTTATGAACAGCTCCTCTTGCAGGAGGGTGAGAAACGCGCAAAAGATCTCGAGATATACATTCCTCCGGGCCCTCGCCTCGGAGATATTGTCATTGAAGCAGATAAAGTGAGCAAAGCCTACGGCGACCGCATCCTCTTTGAGGATATGACCTTTTCACTTCCGCCCGGGGGAATAGTCGGAGTAATTGGCCCGAACGGCGCAGGCAAAACAACTCTCTTCAGGCTGATCACGCGCCAGGAAACTCCGGACTCGGGTTCAATACGTGAAGGCGAGACTGTCAAACTCGCCTGCGTCGACCAGAGCCGTGACGCACTCAACCCTGAGAGCACGGTTTGGGAGACCATTTCAGGCGGCGAGGATATTATCACTCTGGGCAAAAAGGATATGAATTCGCGCGCCTATGTTTCAAGATTCAATTTCTCCGGACCAGACCAGCAGAAGAAGGTCGGCATGATCTCAGGAGGCGAACGGAACCGCGTACACCTCGCCAGGATGCTCAAGGAGGGAGCCAATGTGCTTCTGCTTGACGAGCCGACAAACGATCTCGACGTGAACACTATGCGCGCCCTTGAAGAGGCGCTCGAAAATTTTGCAGGCTGCGCTGTCGTCATCAGCCACGACCGTTGGTTCCTCGACCGCATAGCCACCCATATCCTGGCTTTCGAAGGAGACAGCAAGGTGTACTGGTTTGACGGCAATTACTCTGAATACGAAAAAAACAAGAAGGACCGACTGGGAGCAGACGCTGAACAGCCCCACAGGATCAGGTACAGGAATCTGACGAGATGACCTTTTATTAAAAACGCTCAGCTTGTGACTTTCGATTGTCTCCTGTTATAATTTTGTACATGAAACGTATTCTCATGAAAGGCAATGAGGCAATTGCCGAGGCTGCAGTTCAGGCAGAATGCAGGTTTTACGCGGGATATCCCATAACGCCGCAGAATGAAATACCTGAGTACATGTCGTGGCGGTTGCCTGAAGTCGGCGGGACTTTTATACAGGCGGAAAGCGAGATCGCTGCCATCAATATGGTTTACGGCGCATCTGCATGCGGCGCGCGGGCGATGACCTCCTCAAGCAGCCCCGGAATAAGCCTTAAGCAGGAAGGCATTTCATTTCTTGCCGGAGCCGAGCTGCCTGCTGTGATAGTGAACATGCAAAGGGGAGGTCCCGGTCTTGGAAATATTTCTGCCAGCCAGGCCGATTATTTCCAGGCTGTCAAGGGAGGCGGCCACGGAGACTACAAGGTTTTGGTGTACGCCCCGT
>JBEKJD010000293.1:0-3887 GCA_050011415.1 Dissulfurispiraceae bacterium
TCCCGATCAGCATCCACACAAACAAACTTTTATACATATCTTTCCCCTGCATTTTTTTATTGTACCATGTTTAGGGTCTACTAATAAATGACTTAAACATTCAGGCGCTTTATTCGCGGGCCCTCAACCTATTTCTTTCTGCATTCCAATCAGCTCGGCAATCCCTTTCTCGGCCAATGAAAGCATCTCATCAAGCATTCCCCTTGAAAAAGCCGCGGCTTCAGCGGTCCCCTGTATTTCAACAATCTTGCCGCTGCCTGTCATGACAACATTCATGTCAACCTCGGCCGCAGCATCCTCCGCATAACAAAGATCAAGACGCGGCTCATTGTCGACAATGCCGACGCTGACGGCAGCGAGATGATCTTTGAGAGGGTTTCTTGAGATAATCTTATTCTTCAGGGCGTAATCCATAGCGTCCTTAAAGGCGATATAGGCCCCCGTAATCGAAGCTGTCCTCGTCCCGCCATCCGCCTGTATAACATCGCAATCCATCCACACGGTCCGCTCGCCGAGGAGTTCGCGGGCTATCACCGCTCTCAATGACCTTCCGATCAGACGCTGTATTTCATGAGTCCTGCCTCCTACCCGGCCGCTCGAGGACTCCCGATGCATCCGTGACTGCGTAGACCTTGGGAGCATACCGTACTCGGCAGTCACCCAGCCTTTTTTCTGGTCCCGAAGAAATGCCGGCACCTTCTCTTCAATAGACGCGGTGCATATCACTTTTGTATTGCCGATCTCAATAAGCACCGACCCCTCTGCAGCAGGAATAAAATTCCTCGTAATCTTTACTTTTCTCAGTTCACTTATTGACCGTCCGTCAGGCCGCATTTAACCTCCAAATTTGCACTGTATGCTATAACACTATTTTTTGAATGGTCTCAATCTTTGTCTTCAGGAAACGCTCGCCGACTAATATAAATTTTTCGGGGGAGTCGGTAACGAAAAACCGCCTGGTCCCGGACGCTTCCTCCCTCGCCGACATCCTATTGTCAACCAGCAGTTGCTCTAATGCCAACGCTGTCTCGATAGCGGAATCGACAAGGCGTACATTGCCCATTACCCCCTGAATCACCTCTTTCAAAAGTGGGTAATGGGTGCATCCCAGCAGCAGGGTATCAGCACCCTTTTCCTTAACTTCGGTCAAATATCTTTCCACAACCAGCCGCGTGATAACACCTTCAGTCCATCCCTCTTCAACAAGCGGCACAAAGAGAGGACATGCCAGGCTATAGACCTCAATATCATGCTCCATAGCTTTTACGGCTTCTGAATAAGCGCTGCTTTTAATCGTTGTCTCAGTACCTATTATACCTATCTTTTTATTTTTAGTAGCATTCACAGCAGCCCTGGCGCCCGGCTCGATCACCCCGATTACCGGAATAGAGACCCTGCTGCATATCGCATGCAGACTTATTGCGGAAACAGTGTTGCAGGCAACTACAAGAAGTTTTATATCCTGTTTCAGAAGAAATTCGGTACATTCAAAAGAATAACGTATTACTGTTTCAGGCGACCTGGTGCCGTAAGGAACTCGCGCAGTATCACCGAGATAGACAATATTTTCATACGGCAACAGGCTGCTCACCTCTTTCAAAACGGTAAGTCCGCCGATTCCGGAATCGAATATGCCTATGGGGCGTGAGTTTCCGTACATTTTTTTATTCAGGTCTATTGACGGTCCGGCTCCGAACGTGTCAATCAACTCGTCCCGGGATTTTGGGCAGCGGGTTGCTGTGGTCCTTCTCCCACCGTATCTCCAAGAGGATATAGCGCATTGAAGTGGCCGCCAACGCTTTCGACTTCTTTTCCGTCCACGAGCAGCCGCACATTCTCTGTACCTGGAATGTTCACAGTAATTGTTTCATAGATGGACTTTAAAAGTGTATATTCCTGTTTTATATCGCCTGAAAAGTTCTTTCTGAACTCATCCGACACATCAACATAAATAATACCCTTCTTGTCCCGGTAAACACCGAGAAGTTTCACATCCTTTATTTCATCGTCGATCCCTTTCAGGTACTCCGATACCACTGCCTCGGCCATTTTGACCGGGATAGGGTTATTCTGAATTCTCCGCTCCTGGACCGTTATCCCGTCAGAAGATGGAATAAATATTTTTACTGTAACAGCGTCATCGCTTATAGGCGCCTGGACCCGGGAGTTTTCAGCCGTTTCTCCCTTGATCTCGATCAATGGTTCTTTGAGCTGCCGGACAGCTGATTGAAAATGCTGCGTCACAAACCAGCCTGCTGCCGCAGCCACAAGCATGACAACAAATGCGATCACAATATATTTTTTATCCATGGCGCTAAGCCCCAACCTGGCTTGCAGATGCGTATGCAATCCCCTGCAGGATAATAGCTATCATTCGTTCCCTGGTCTTTGCATCGTAGCTGAATTTATCAGGACTGGGCAGCTCTATTAACACAGAGGGCACATGCACATATGACAGCAAAGGCAAGGGCATCTTTTCAGTCCGCACGGTTATTTTAAGTGCGCTCCTGGCACTTTGCGCAATGGCCCGTGCAAGCACCTCGCTCATGTTCCCGCCTGCCGTTTTTTCAGCATTAGTCCCCGTACCGGCGGCGGCCTTCACGCACGACAGGCAAAAACTGTACACCACAAACTCGTCCTTCGACGAGACATGAATACTGATCAGCAGGTCAGGTGATTTTTTGTTGACAATCCTTGCCCTGTCCCTGAGCGATATTATCTGGTCCCCCTTGCGTGTAAGTGTAACTTTTTTGCCTATTTTGAGCAGAGCCCCTGAAAACTCTTTTGCAAACGACAGTGCAAGGTCTTTCTCGACGGTTTTCCCAAAACGGACCCCGGTTTCGTAACCTCCATGACCGGCATCAATTGCAAACGATTCATCTTTGATGTCAGAAGCCTCAGGCGCGGTCACCGGGACCTCCGCCGTATTTTCTTCCGCTGTATTTTTCTCCACGGTATTTTTTTCCACGGTTGCGTGCAGGCTCTGATTTATGTATGCGTCAATAACAAGACGGGACGGCGAAAACAATTTGGAAACACTTATGTCATCCAGGTTATCAACAACAATAACACAACTGTTCAGGGCCGCAGTAATTCTCAGCCCCTTATCAATCTCGTAGGTCACACTTTTTGAAGCATCCGTTTCCATTCTTATAAACGTCTTCGGCGCATCTTTCCGGGGGACCATGAAAGATATCGGAGATTGAAAATCAACTTTAATCCCATTAGCGCCGCTGAGACTGACAGATGCTTTTTCCACGTAGCTTTCCGGCGTCTCAAAAACAAGCCGCAGGTAGCTTGCGTGTTTTCCCACACGCAGTGTTGCCGTCGACGCCCTGGCGGTCTGATTTCCGGCAAACGTCCCCGCATTGTCCGCCGCATAGGTCAGCGCGGTCCCGGCAGGCCCGCAAAACAGGAATAGCTGCAAAGCAAGAGAGATGAGTGAAACGGTATTAAAGAGGCCCTTTGACAGCAGAGTCATTGTCCTGCAAAGTGTTGACATGGTATAAAAAGCATACTAAATACGGCTCTCAATAGGCAATAGGTCAGCCGCCGCTCATCAGCAGGAATTTCGCCTTCCAGGCCCACTTTCTTTCCATTTTGCGCCTGTAGCGCGGCGCATTTTTAAACACAGCGACAGCTTTTTTAAGGTACTCCATTCCCTCTTCTTTCTTCCCGGTCTTTGTCTTGACAAGGCCCATCTGATACAGCCCGCGAGTGCTGGAAATACGCGTCTTCAAAAAGTTCTCAAGCAGCGGCTCTGCGCTGTCGTAAGCTCCAATATCAATATACACTTCTGCCATCACCAGATAAGGGTCGCCGTATTTCAGTCCCGGCGCTGCGAGCAGCGCATTGTCCACCATCATTCGCCCCCTGTCGATATCTCC
>JBEKJD010000294.1:0-3872 GCA_050011415.1 Dissulfurispiraceae bacterium
AATGTTGAATAGGAGAAAGTTAAAGTGGTCATCTTCACTCTTGCCGGAGGCCGTTATGCCTTTTATGGCTGCGAAGTGGAAGAGATATTTTCACGGGCAACCATCTTCTACGTCCCCGGCGCTCCTGATTTTATTCACGGCCTGATCAATATACGGGGAGATATCGAGTCGGTAATAAACCCAAATGTGTTCCTGGGATTGCCTGACAGCGGGAAAGCACAGAACAGCCGTATCCTCATCGCTTCCGGCGAGGGAATACGCTCCGGCGTACAGGTTGATTCTGTGGAGGATGTCCTGGATATACCCGCAAGTTCCATAAAGCCTCCCCTGTCAACGCTTAATGCATCGGTCAGGGAATTCGTGGCAGGAGAATTTATACACGGCGATGAGACCGTCATCCTTCTTTCCGCGGGAAAAATATTTAAAAAAATAACTGTATGAACGGCGATATTGAACGTGGAATGGCTTGCACCGAAGAGCCGGAAGAAATCGGGCTGCTTGTCTTTGACGTTATGGGGGTGATGATGGGGGTGGATACTGCGCAGGTAGCCGGCATGCTGAAACCCGAAGAGGCGGAACGGAAAGGGGTTGTTGCCGCGTGCCTTCACGAGAGGCTTCATTTCAGAGAAGAGCCGGTCAGGTACAGCGATCCCCACGTCCTTGTTATAAAGAGTGAAGGTGAACAGCGCGGAATTATTATAGACCACCCCCGTGAAATCATTTCTGCGAAAATAGATTCCATAAGGCCCATGCCCTTTTTGCTTGCTTCGGCTGGAGGGTCCAGGGCCGCATGGGGCGCGGTTTTATGGGAAGGACAGTGCATTGTCCTCATAGATTTCTATAAACTTCAGGAGGGACCATGAATCTGTCTTTAATAAAAAAAGCCTTTGCCGCCGATTTGTCGCTCAAAAAACAGATTTTGATCCTCAGCGTTATGCCTGTTATAATCGCCTTTTCTGTCTCAGCTTACATCTACGTTCCGGCCATCAAGTCGGCGGGGTCCGAACGGATCAAGGCGTACCGTGAAAGCCTTCTTACTGAGAGGAAGGAAATGATCAAGGATTATACTGCGCTGGTGCTGACTGCCATACAAAGCCTTCCCGGGAAAGAAGCATTGGCGCGCATCAAAGAGATGCGCTATGGGCACAGCGGCTATTTCTGGATCAACGACCTCAATTATTTTATGCTGTCCCATCCTGATCCGAAGCTGAACGGCAGGGACGAGAGAGATTTGAAAGATCCTAACGGCGTCTATATTATACGGGAGGCAGTGAAAGTCGCCAGAGAAAATGGAGAGGGGTACATTTTTTATAATTGGAAAAAACCGGGTGAACAAAAACTGATGCCGAAAGTCTCTTTTGTCAAACTGATCAAAGAATCGAACTGGGTAATAGGGACAGGGATATACATTGATGACATTGATAACATGGTTTCCAGGGAAGAGGAAAAGATGCAGCAAGAAGTCTCTTACATGATCCGCAGAAGCATGATCATGTACATATTTATCGCCCTTGGAATTATCCTTATCACCCGGTATTCGGTAAACCGGCTGGTGACTAAGCCTATCGGACGCATTGCCGATACCATGAAAAACTTCGGCAACGACCTGACTGTCCATATACCTGTCACTAATCAGAACGAAATCGGCGAGTTGTCCGGATGGTTTAACAGCTATACGGACAATTTGCACGATATTATCAGCAAGGTTTCCAATGCTGCTCTGGAGATTAATTCCGATACCAGCGAGTTTTCAGCGGCTGTTGAACAGCAAGCGACAATTTCGGCAGGACAATCCGCAGCAGTTGCTGAAATTACGTCTACTGTTGAGGAACTTTCAGCCTCATCAACCCAGATAGCCGACCACGCAAAATCGGTGGTTGAAATTGCCTCAAAGACGTGGGAGAACACCAAGCGCGGGGCACATGCAGTGGAATCGGTCCTTATGAAGATGAGTGAGATAAACAACGACAGCGAGAACAGTATCCATGAGATTGTTGAACTCGGGAAGAAGTCGAGGGAGATAACGAAAGTAATGGAGCTGATCAATACGGTAGCCGACCAGACCAAGCTGATAGCGTTTAACGCTGCGTTGGAAGCCTCAAGCGCGGGTGAGGCAGGTAAAAGATTTGGCGTGGTTGCCGTGGAGATTAGGAGACTTGCCGACAGCGTCATGGAATCGACAGGAGAGATCGAGTCGAAAATCAATGAAATACAGGAGGCCATCAACCGTCTGGTGATAGCATCGGAAAAAGGCTCGAAGGGTATACAGGAGGGTATGGAATACTCAAGCCAGACAGCGGAGATACTCGGTGAGATTGTGGATGACGCGCAGAATACCACTGACGCTGCAAAACAGATTTCATTGTCCACCCAACAGCAGAAAACTGCGAGCAATCAGGTTGTGATCGCTCTCAGGGAAATAGTGTCCGGCGCTGGACAGACAGCCGACTCCATGAACAGGATCCGTTTTATCAGTAAGGAGTTGGCTCAATTGTCCGATAACCTCAGGGGGCTTGTTGAGAAATTCACGTTGAGAAGTTAAGGCAATAAAATAAGGAGAACCGATGGGTCAGATAAGGGTATTGGTTGTCGATGACAGTTCGCTGGCGAGAGAGCTGATTATTGCAATCTTGTCTACCGATAAGGAAATATTGATTGCCGGCGAAGCTTCAAACGGCAGTGAGGCTATCGAGAAAGTTAAAGTGCTCAAACCGGATATTGTGACAATGGATATCGAAATGCCGGTGATGGACGGACTTTTTGCCATAGAGCACATAATGGCTTCCAATCCTGTTCCGATACTGGTTGTGACGACGCGGGGGGATGCCCATACAGCCTATGCCGCCATATCAATGGGCGCCCTGGATCTTGTGGTAAAGCCTGACGTAAACATCGACGCTGCCGGAGAATTTATCGATAAAATAAAACTCCTCGCCAAAATCCGCGTTATTACCCATATTGGGGGCAAACGCCAGGTGAAGGAAACAAGAGCGGCGCCGAAATTGATTTTCGACGGGAAACCGTCAAACAGGATCGTTGCAATAGCCTCCTCCACCGGCGGACCTGAGGCGCTTTCCGTTATTCTGTCAGGGTTGCCTGAAAGATTTCCGTGCCCTGTTGTCATTGCCCAGCATATATCGGACGGATTTGTGGCCGGTATGGTGGAATGGCTCAAGAGGATGACCAGGCTGGGTATCAAGGTGGCTGCTGAAGGAGACAATCTCGCTGCAGGAATGGTGTATGTATCGCCGTCGGAAAAACACATGGAGATCAGTGACGGGAAGAGGATATCGCTTATCGCAAGACATCCGAAGGATATCTACCGCCCTTCATGTGATGTTTTGCTCTCTTCCGTTGCCCGCGTATACGGTTTGAAGGGGATAGGCGTCGTATTGACGGGGATGGGCAGCGACGGCGTGCTGGGAATGAAAAAAATTAAAGAGGCCAGGGGCGTGACCATTGCCCAGGACGAAAAAACATCGGTTGTGTTCGGCATGAACAAAGTGGCCATTGATAGCGGATGTGTGGACAAGATACTTCCTCTTGACGAAATCGGAGATGAAGTAGCGCAGCTTGCAGGCAAAACATGATAAGCACCCGGTAGTGTAAAGCAATGGACCTGACCCCCTTCAAGAATATTATCAAAGAACGGTGCGGACTCTCTTTTGAAGACGTGAGAACTGCCGCACTTGAAGAGAGTATTCGCAAGAGAATGTCTGTGACCGGCATAGACTCCTGCGTCAAATACTTCAACAATATCTTTGACAAGAGCGATGAGTTCCTGGAGCTGGTCAACCTCCTGACCATAAATGAGACATACTTTTTCAGGGAGCCGCTTCATCTTGACCTCATGGTAAACAGGCTCGTGCCCG
>JBEKJD010000295.1:0-3821 GCA_050011415.1 Dissulfurispiraceae bacterium
ACTTCCAGTTCTTTCTTCAACTTTTCCACTTCAGCGCCCTTCTTCCCGATAATAATGCCGGGCCGCGCAGTATGTATGATGACCTTCAGCTTCTGTCCAGGCCGCTCTATCTCCACCCTTGAAACGCCGGCATGAAAGAGCTTCTTCTTTATTGACTTTCGGACCTCTAAATCTTCCAGGAGCTGATGCTGATATCCCTTTTTCAGAAACCACCTTGATTCCCATGTCCTTATAATGCCCAGCCTGTTACCGATAGGATTCGTCTTCTGTCCCAAATCAGCACCCCCTATCGAAACTTTGAACTTTGAACTTTAAAATTTGAAATTTTAGCATTACTCCTCCGAAAGGATAATGGTTATATGACAAGACCTCTTCTTAATGACATTGGCTCTTCCCATAGATCTCGGCTCCATACGTTTCATAAAGGGGCCGCTATCGACAAAAACCGTTTTTATTTTCAGTTTATCAATGTCGACCTGTGTATTTTTCTGTTCGGCATTTGCCATCGCTGATTTCAACAGCTTTTCAACAGAGCGTGCCCCTCTGTATGGCATGAATCTGAGTGAAACAAGAGCGTCTGCCGCCTTTTTGCCTCTTATCAGATCCACCACCCTTCTTGCTTTTCGTGCTGTGATCCTCGCATGCCGTAATATTGCCTTCGATACCATAATCGCTAACCTTTCGCCGCAGCAGATTTTGCTGCCGAGCCTGAATGCCCTTTAAATGTCCTGGTCGGCGAAAATTCGCCGAGCTTGTGCCCCACCATGTTCTCAGTGACATAGACGGGGATGAATTTTTTGCCGTTATGAACTGCAAAGGTGAGTCCTATAAATTCAGGCACAATAGTAGAGCGCCTTGACCATGTCTTGATCATTCTCTTGTCACCGGCTCCTGTCATAAGCAGCACTTTTTTCAACAGTTTGGGCTCAACAAATGGCCCCTTTTTTAAGGATCTTGGCACGTAATCCCCCTTTTTAGCTCTTGGCTCCTAGCTCCTGGTTTTCAGCTATTTGCCGCGTCTTTTTACAATTAATCTATCGGTCCTCTTATTGTTTCTCGTCTTTACACCTTCGGGCTTGCCCCACGGCGAGCATGGCGGCCTGCCTCCTGATGATCTTCCTTCTCCTCCGCCAAGAGGATGGTCAACCGGATTCATCACAACTCCCCTCACATGCGGCTTTTTCCCAAGATACCGCTTCCTGCCCGCCTTTCCGTAAGAGATGTTCTCGTATTCTACATTCCCCACCTGGCCGATTGTTGCCATGCACGAGGACCTCACATTCCGCGCCTCCCCTGACGGCAACTTGACTTGGGCATATTCTCCCTCTTTGGCGACTAATTGAGCAGCCCCTCCTGCGCCTCTTACTAATTTGGCGCCCTGGCCGGGATTAAGTTCGATGTTATGTATCATGGTGCCCAGGGGTATTTCCTTCATCATTAATGCATTGCCCGGCTTGATTTCAGCCCCGGACCCCGACATCAGGATATCTCCCACATTCACCCCGACGGGAGCGAGGATGTAACGGTATTCTCCATCCTTATATTTTAAAAGAGCTATGCGGGCGGACCTGTTAGGGTCGTATTCGATCGTTGCAACCGTTGCCGGAATACCAATCTTATTGCGGACAAAATCGATAATTCTGTATTGCCGTTTATTGCCCCCTCCGCGCTGCCAGATCGTCACTTCGCCGGTATTATTTCTGCCGCCGCTCTTCTTGAGCGGTGACGTGAGAGGTTTATGAGGACTGTCCGAAGTTACATCACTGTAATCTGACGAGCTCTGGAACCTTCTGCCGGGAGATGTCGGCTTAAACTTTCTTATTCCCATTTATACACCCTCAATAAAGTCGAGTTTTTCGCCCTTTTTCAATGTTATTATAGCCTTTTTCCTGTCGGACCTTCTGCCGATGGACTTTCCGAAACGTTTAAGTTTCCCCCTGACGTTTATCGTTGCAACTTTTTCGATCTTTACCTTGAATATTTCCTCCATGGCCTTTTTTACTTCATGCTTGTTGGCCCTGGGATCAATTTCAATAAGAATTTTATTTTCCCTCTCCTTCATATCCATGCCTTTCTCATTAAAGAGAGGTTTTTTTATAACATCGTAAATTCTTTTCATAACAGCTCCTTACTATCCCTGCAGTTTTGCCAGCGCATCGGCAGTAAAAACAACATGGTCGTATACTGCCACCGCATAAGCATTAAGATCTGATGCCCTGATAACATCAACGCCAGGTATATTCCTCGCCGAGCACACTATATTCCTGTCGCTTTCCGCCAGGACGATAAGCACTGTTTTATCGGACAGGCCGAGATTCCCTAACACCCGCAACATTTCCTTTGTCCTGGGTTTTTCGATAGCCAATGCATCGAGCAACACTACCTGGCCGTCTGCCATTTTCATTGTCAATGCCTTAAAGAGGGCCACCTTCCTCATCTGCTTCGGAAGCTTTGTTGAATAGTCCCGCGGCTGAGGGCCGAAAACAATTCCGCCGCCCCTCCACTGCGGGGCCCTGATGCTCCCCTGCCTTGCCCTTCCTGTATGCTTCTGTTTCCAGGGCTTCTTGCCTCCTCCGCTTACCAGCCCCCTCGTTTTTGTGGCATGGGTCCCCTGCCGCTGGTTGGCCAGAAATGATACAACGGATGAATGCACCACTGAATCGCAAGCTTCGTTGCCAAAGACCGACGCGTTAAGGTCCATGGTGCCTTTTACATTATTATTAATATCCTTTATTTCCATCGTTATGTTTTCCGGCTGCATGTTATCTTCCCTTCCGAATCTCTATTATCGTATTAGCAGATCCGGGTATGGCGCCTTTTATTAATAAAAGATTCTGCTCAGGACGAACATCAACAACAGTCATATTCTGAACAGTCACCCGGTCACACCCCATATGCCCGGCCATCCGCATTCCCTTCCACACCCTGGAAGGGAAAGAGCTTCCGCCAATCGAGCCCGGCGCTCTATTGAACATGGAGCCATGCGAGCCCGGTCCGCCCTTGAAATTGTGCCGCTTCATAACACCCTGAAACCCTTTGCCTTTCGAGATACCCGATACTGATACGATATCGCCTTTGGCAAAGCTCTCGGACTTTATCATATCTCCGACCTTAAGCCCGGTCATCATGAATTCCTTGACAACCTTAAACGCCGGCGTTCCGGCTTTCTTAAAAACGCCTGCCATAGGCTTCAGCACGTTCTTCGCCTTTCGCTCTTCGAGAAACCCTATTTTGACCGCCTCATAGCCATCCTTTTCAGGCGTCTTTACCTGTATGACACAGCAAGGCCCCGCCTCGACAACAGTCACAGGTATCAGTTTCCCATCTGTGGTAAAAACCTGCGTCATTCCGAGTTTTTTCCCAAGTATTCCCGTCATAGCTTTATCTCCACATCTACCCCGGAAGCAAGCTCGAGCTTCATTAGAGCATCTACAGTATCGGGAGTAGGATCATAAATGTCGACAAGCCGTTTATGCGTCCGTATCTCAAACTGCTCCCTTGATTTTTTGTCAACATGAGGCGACCTCAGGACAGTATATTTGCTGACCTGCGTTGGTAAAGGCACCGGCCCCGCTACCCTTGCGCCCGTCCTCTGAGCAGTGACAACTATTTCCTTTACAGACTGGTCCAGCAGCCTGTGGTCATACGCTTTAAGTTTTATTCTTATTTTTTGATTCACCGCATTACTCCAGTATTTCCGTAACTACACCGGCGCCGACAGTCCTGCCGCCTTCGCGTATGGCGAACCGCAGTTCCTTCTCCATCGCTATGGGCACTATCAGCTCAACCGATATTGTAACATTGTCCCCAGGCATTACCAT
>JBEKJD010000296.1:0-3796 GCA_050011415.1 Dissulfurispiraceae bacterium
GTAATTGGCTGGTTATTAAGCCATTGATCAATCTTAACCCAAGGGTCTCAACTTTGGCAAAATCGAAGCCCTCCGGAAAGCCTATCCCGTTATCACTGTAAACAAGTTGAATTTCACTTCCCGCAGTCAGCTGCCCTTTTATTCTGATTTGCCCCTCTCTGCCATCCGCAAATGCGTACTTCAATGAATTGGTCATAAGCTCATTTATAATGAGCCCGCAGGGAATAAGCGTGTCGATGGACAGTGTTAAGTCCTCAATGTCCAGTCTCAGCGAGAATTTGTCCCTGTTGATTTTGTAGCCGCTTATCAGAGTATTTGCCAGGTCACTTACATAGTCCTTCAACCTGACATTGGACAGATCTTTTGATTTATAAAGCCTTTCATGAACTAAAGCCATAGACATGATCCTGTCCTGAAGGTCCCGGAACAATTGAATTGCGATTTCATCTCCATAAAGGGATGCGGTTTGCAGGTTAATGAGGCTGGAAATCGTATTCATATTATTTTTTGTCCTGTGATATAGCTCACGCAGCAGAGTCTCCCGCTCCTTGATTGTCTTCCTGAGATGCTCCTCCATATGCTTGCGTTCGGTAATGTCGAGCCATATTGCATGGAAAAAAGTTTTGCCTGACAAGTCTACGGGCTGTGATATGACCTGGACATCCCGTATTTCTCCCTGTTTGGTCCTGTGCTTGACATCAAACTCGATTTTCCCCTCTTTCAGCTGCCTGTTAATCCTATCTTGTATTTCCCCTGGACTTTCAACAGAGTCTATATCTGACAAGCTTAGTTTTTCAAACTCTTCTCTTGAATAACCAAGTTGACGGTGGGCTGTTTCATTGAATTCTATTATCTTGCCCACAGTGTCTATGAGCAGTATGCCGTCCGGCGACTCTGTGAAAAGGGTGTGATAGCGTTTTTCGCTCTGTCGCAGCGCCTCCTCCATCATCGTGCGTACTGTAATGTCCCGGACAACGCTGAAAATAACTTTCCTCCCCTGAAAATCCATAAAACGGGCGTTTATCTCCACCGGCATGGCGGTGCCGTCTTTTCTCAAGTGTGCGGATTCGCACTCGCACCACCCGTATTTTTTCAGGTGCTCCATACGCCCGAGTATTTTATCAGCAAAATCCGGGTGGTCTAATTGGGATATATTTATCGAGAGCATTTCCGCCTTCGTATAGCCGAGACGCTCATAGGCGGTCCTGTTGACGTCTATGAAATTACCGTCCATGTCGAGGATAAAAAGGGCATCGACGGCAAATTCAAAGAGGGTCCGGAATTTCTCCTCGCTCTGTCGCAGGGCCGCCTCAATCAACTTTCGTCTGGTGATGTCCTGGTTGATGGATATCCAGACTTCTCCATATTGCGAATGTTTATATGTTGTAATATTCTTATTGCACCAGAATATGGTCCTGTCTTTTCTTATACTCTGCACCTCACCCTGCCACACCCCGTTAGCATTCAGACTCTCGATGATTTCCGCTGCTGTTTCTTCAGGGCTTTTTTCACACGGTGCATTGACAATACTGACATGTTTTCCGATAAGTTCCCCGGGATCATACCCGAACATACGTTCAACTTGTTGATTAGCATAAACAAATTTCCTGTCTCCGGTATGAACCAGAAAAACGCCTTCCGCCATATTTTCCAGGATTTCGCTGTGCAGTCGAAGTTCTGAGTCCGCCTGCTTGCGCTTTGTGATGTCCCTGCTGACTCCCACCAGACCTATAAGACCGCCTCTGACATCATAAATAGGCGCCTTAATTACATCGAGAAATCTTATCTCTCCGTTTCTATCGGTATAATGCTCTTGGGATTGGGTGGTTTTGCCCCTGTTTATCGCTTCCTCATCGCTCCTGTTGCAAAGTTCAGCCACGTCCGCCGGCAGCACTTCATTATTAGTTTTACCCGTAAACTCCTCCTGTTTGAGACCCAGGCATTCCTCAAACAAATTATTTCCAAGCAATAAACGCCCCCCGTAATCCTTGAAAAATATCTGCTCGGGAATGGCATTCAGCAAGGTCTGGAGCATGGTGTTCGTCTCCATGAGTGCATCTTCAATTCGCCTGCGCCCGGCAATCTCATGCTCCAATTCCTCATTCGCCATGCCGAGTTCAAAAGTGCGCTCCTCAACCTTTCGTTCCATTTCATCACGGGACTTTTTTAGAGCAACTTCTGTCTGCTTGAGCTCAGTAAGGTCTTCAATTATTTTCAGGAACCGGCAGATGCTTCCACTATCGTCCGTTTCAGGAATCGATGTGACCCTGATAAACTTGTCCCCTAACGGTCTTTCGATTACAGTAGGCTTATTGCTTTTTGCGGCATCTTCAATCTTGCAAAAACTGCAGATTTTCTCCTTGCCTGTTTTATCCTGAACGCCGGCATATTCTCCAACTGTTTCATAACAGGGCTTGCCGATTATATTTTCTTCCGGAATTTTAATGAAATCCCAATACGCCTTATTCCCGTAAATTATTCTGTATTCACGATCCAGACATGCAATAGAAAAAGGCAGGCTGTTAAATATTCGATTCATTTCAGGCACGGCAAATTCGCCTGCTTGCATTCAGAGCTCTCCTTTCCGAATTCCAAAGGCTACTTAGGGTCTTAACCAGATTCTCACAGTCTACTACTGCATACCTGCAAAGTCAACGCGTGTGCTTTTACATGTCAAAATACTACATCATTGAAGGCCATAGGGTGGAGTGATGCTGGAGTGAAAAGAAAGTGTCTTTACTAACTATTCATTTACTAAGGGGAAACTATCGGGGCGAGCCGATTCGAACGGCCGACCTCTCGCACCCCAAGCGAATTTTGGGGACATTGACAAGCGCTTGAAATACCACTCAAACCAGCGCCAGAATTGGGTTTGCTGAAAATCAGTCCCTTCGCTTTATATTGTGTTTTTGACCATACTTAAGCAATTTTTACTACGCTATTACTACGCTGCAAATTTTGGGTTGACACGCGTCACGTGACAGGTTAATATAATACAGATGATCAAAAATTTTGCTGATGGAGACACGGAGGAGCTTTTTATCAGGGGCAAGTCAAAACGATTGCCGGCTGATATTATTAAAAGAGCAATACGGCGGCTGGAGTACATCGACCTTGCTGTTTCCCTAGATGATTTGAGGGTTCCGCCGAGCAATCGACTGCATGCGCTAAAGGATGACAGGAAAGGGCAATGGTCGATTTCCATTAACGATCAGTGGAGGATATGTTTTCGTTTCCTTAAGGGCGATGCATATGACGTGGAAATAGTTGATTACCATTAAGGAGGATAGCCATGTTTGATTTAGAAAGAAAGCCGACACATCCTGGAGAGATGCTTAGAGAGGATTTTATGCCGGATTACGGGCTTACGGTTTCTGATTTGGCCGGAAGATTGGCTGTATCAAGACAGACAATCAATGAAATTTTGCGTGAGCATAGGGCGCTCTCGCCTTCAATGGCATTACGGCTGTCCAGACTTTTCGGCAATTCTCCGGAGTTCTGGCTTAACGCGCAGCGATCCTGTGACCTATGGGAAGCCAAGAAACACCTCGGAAAGGATATGAACCGCATCACGCCTCTTCATGCGGCATAAAAAATGCTTTATATTAGATACCGTTGTATGTGTTAGACAGGGAGGCAAGGATTGGTCTCAGTTAGTAGTGTTGTAGACTATGGTTGTAGGCGATAATCGGGGCGGGGACGAATCGGAGAATGCTGTCCCCGACTCTGACGTACTTGTCTGTGAGGCATCTTATATGAGGACGCAAAGATACCTTTGATTTGATATTCCGGGACG
>JBEKJD010000297.1:0-4569 GCA_050011415.1 Dissulfurispiraceae bacterium
TGTCAAAAGCTGAAGCACATGCTGTAGCAATGATTGAGCAGGCGAGAAAGGAATTGAGGGACGAAGCTGACAAGGCCAGGGCTGCCCTGAAGGCTGACATCGAAAAGTTCTCGGAAGAGATAGTAAGAAAACTGGTGAAAACATGAAAACTAAGAGCAAAGAGCATAGAGCAAAGAGCAAAGAGCAAGACGCCAAGGGCAAAGCGCCAAGGGCAGAGCGCAAAGGCCAAAGAGTATACGGGATCTGTTGTCCAACTTTTAACTTTCGTATTTTTAACACTTTGCCCTTTGCCCTCTGCGCTTTTCTCTTTGCCGTTGGCCCTGCCTTTGCTGAGGAAGAAGGCGGCGGCGGGCACGGCGGCTCCCTTATGGAATGGGTGTGGCGTTTAATTAATTTCGGCATCCTTGTATTCATACTTGTCAAGTTCGCCGGTAAACCCATGAAGGACTATTTCCAGCAGAGAAAGGCCTTGATCGAGAAAAGCATACAGGAGGCCCAGGAGGCCAAAGCGCTTGCTGCAAAGGCCCTGGCTGAAGTTGAAGAGAGGCTTAAACTTAAAGACAAGGAAATAGAGGGAATTAAGGCCGCTTCGGTGAATTCCGGTGAACGTGAGAAGGTACGTCTGATTGAGGAAGGTGAACGTCTCAGTGCAAAAATACTTGAGCAGGCAAAATCCAATATCGATTATGAGGTCAAAAAGGCGAAGGATGTCATCAGGGCTGAAGCAGTAGAGGCGGCGATGCAACTCGCGGAAGAGAAAATCAAATCCAAGATGACCAAAGAGGACCAGGACAGGCTTCTGCAGGAATCACTCAAACTGTTAGAGGGTAAAAATTGAAAAAGATTAAAGGTGTAAAACGATACGCGAAGCAATTTTTGAGTTCTGTTGATTTAAATGAAGTGCCGCAGGGCAACTGAAAATGTCCGGCGTGGCTTCCAAATACCTCAAATACTTGGTGGAGGCAGGCGCGATCGGTGCGCTTTCCGAGATCATCGAGGCGATACAAGCCCGGTACCTCGAGATGAAAAAACGGTCAAAAGCCGTGGTCACTACTTCGGTGCAGGTGGGCAAGGACTATGCGGCACAGTTGTCGGAGTCGTTGAAGCTGGTTACCGGCGGCGATATTGACCTTGAGTTCGTTTTGGACCCGTCGCTTTTGGGCGGCGTAACGATAAAGGTAGGCAGTACCTTGTATGACAGTAGTATAAAGGGCCAGCTGGGGCTTTTAAAAGATAAGCTTATAAAGGGGTGATTGCATGGAAATCAAGGTAGATGAGATTAGCGAGTATCTGAAAAAGCAGATAACCGACTTCGAGAAGCGCGTTGATGTCAGTGAGGTTGGTGTCGTTGTTGCGGTCGGCGATGGTATCTCCAGGATTTATGGACTCGACAACTGCATGTCTTCAGAGCTTCTCGAGTTCCCCAATAATGTTTTTGGCATGGCGCTTAACCTTGAAGAAGATATGGTTGGAGCGGTCCTGTTCGGCGAGGATACGGCCATTAAGGAAGGCGATGTCGTCAAAAGGACAGGAAAGATCATGTCTGTTCCGGTCGGCGATGAAATGGTCGGACGCGTTGTAAATGCTATAGGGCAGCCCATTGACGGCAAGGGGCCGATCAATGCCAGGTCAAGCAGGATTGTCGATGTTGTTGCACCCGGCATTGTTGACAGGCAGCCGGTCAGGGAGCCGTTGCAGACAGGAATAAAGGCAATTGACGCGATGATCCCGGTTGGAAGGGGACAGAGAGAGCTGATCATCGGTGACCGCCAGACAGGAAAGACTGCGATTGCCCTTGATGCGATCATCAACCAGAAGGGCGGAGATGTAGTTTGTATCTACGTTGCAATAGGCCAGAAAAGGGCGAGCGTTGCGCGCGTGGTAAAGACCCTTGAACAGTATGGAGCCATGGAACATACTATAGTGGTTTCTGCAACAGCGAGCGAGCCGGCCCCTCTTCAGTATATTGCACCCTATACCGGATGCGCCATAGGTGAATATTTCAGGGACAACAAAAGACATGCATTGATTATATATGATGACCTTAGCAAACAGGCTACGTCCTACAGACAGCTTTCGCTTATCCTGAGGCGTCCGCCCGGACGCGAGGCGTTTCCCGGCGATGTATTCTATCTCCATTCGAGACTGCTGGAAAGGGCTTCGAAACTGAGTGATGAACTTGGCGGAGGCTCACTTACCGCACTTCCTATAATTGAGACACAGGCAGGCGACGTTTCCGCCTATATTCCTACAAACGTCATTTCCATTACGGACGGACAAATTTACCTTGAACCGGATCTCTTCTATGCAGGCATCAGGCCTGCGGTCAATGTCGGCCTCTCTGTCAGCCGCGTCGGGAGTTCGGCGCAAACAAAAGCGATGAAGCAGGTTGCAGGCACGCTCAGGCTTGATCTTGCACAGTTCAGAGAGCTTGCGGCTTTCGCCCAGTTCGGTTCAGACCTCGACAAATCAACAATGGCACAGATCGAGAGAGGAAAGAGGATGGTGGAGATTCTGAAACAGGACCAGTATGTGCCTCTCCCTATGCAGGACCAGGTCATGCTTCTGTTTGCAGGATCACAGGGCCACCTCGATGATGTTCCGGTGGAGGTATTAAAAAAGTTTGAGGCGGAATTCATTGGCTTTATGAAGGACAGAAAGTCCGACCTGAGAGATGAAATAAGGGACAAGAAGGCGATTGATGATACGTTGAAAGAGAAACTGAACAGCGCGGTAGTAGAATTCAAAAAAGGGTTCATAGCGTAGAGGTATAAAGAATGGCCGGGTTAAAAGAGATACGGAAAAGAATAGGCTCTGTTAAAAGCACAAAGCAAATCACAAAAGCTATGAAGATGGTTGCGGCAGCCAAATTCAGGAAGGCGCAGACACGGATTGTCGAACTTCGGCCATATGCCGACAAGATGCATGCGGTGCTTTCCGGACTGGCCAGGACTGTTGAAACAGGACATCCCCTTCTTGAAGTCAGGCCCCGGAAAAAGGTTGAGGTTATGGTGCTAACGAGTGATAAAGGCCTTTGCGGGGCTTTTAACACCAACATTATGAAGGCCTCGATAAAGCTTATTAAGGAGATTCAGTCCGAAGGAGTAGAGGTGAGCGTCAGCGCCATCGGCAAGAAGGGAGCAGACCTTTTCAGGAGGAGAAACCAGGCTGTGAGACGCTCATGGACGGGTATTTCAGGCAGAATATCCTATATGAATGCAAAAGAAATCGCAGCGGACATTATAGAGAATTACACTGGCGAACTAATTGACGAAGTCGTTCTTGTATATAACGAGTTTAAGTCAGCGCTCGTGCAAAAGGTTTCGGTAGTCCGCCTGTTGCCTCTTGCAGCGGTAGCCGGCCATACGGAGCAGCCGGATCTCCAGGAGGAAGCCCTCAATTTTTTGTATGAGCCTTCTCAGCAGGCCATATTCGATAATCTGTTGCCGAAGAATCTTGAGATACAGGTTTTCAGGGCGCTTCTCGATTCGCAGGCTTCGGAAGAAGCCGCCCGTATGACCTCAATGGAAAATGCTACCAAAGCAGCTGATGACATGATATCCAGTTTAACCTTGCAGTATAACAAGGCACGTCAGGCGTCCATCACGAAGGAACTGATGGATATAGTCGGCGGTGTAGAGGCGTTAAAACAATAAAAACAATTAGGAATTACGAATTGGGAATTACGAATTAAAGGATTTTTTCAACAATTCCTAATTCTTAATTGTTAATTCTTAATTAATACAGGAGGACGTGCATTATGAACGAGGGTAAGGTATCGCAGGTAATCGGTGCGGTTGTCGACGTGGAGTTTGAGAAGGAACTCCCCGCCATACTCAATGCCTTGAAAATAGAATCTCCGGGCAATTCTGAAAAAGGTATTCCCACTCTTGACATCACGCTCGAAGTGGCATCGCACCTGGGTGATAACAAGGTGCGGACTCTTGCTATGCAAACCACTGACGGTGTTGTCAGGGGAATGAAGGTCACAGACACGGGAAAACCTATCTCTGTCCCGGTTGGCAAGGCCACCCTCGGCAGAATCATGAATGTCATCGGCGAGCCCTATGACAAGCTGGGCCCTATAGAAACTACTGATCGGATGCCTATACACCGACTTGCTCCTGAGTTCACTGAGCAGGAACCTGTATCGCAGGTGTTCGAAACCGGAGTTAAAGTATTCGACCTCCTTGTCCCTTTTGTCAGAGGCGGGAAAATGGGCATGTTCGGCGGAGCCGGAGTCGGAAAGACCGTTGTTATTATGGAGATGATCCACAATATCGCGTTGAAGCACGGCGGTGTTTCGGTTTTTGCAGGCGTCGGCGAAAGAACAAGAGAGGGGAATGACCTCTACCGTGAAATGAAGGAATCGGGGGTTATTAAAAATGTTGCTCTTATCTACGGGCAAATGAATGAACCTCCCGGAGCGCGCCTCAGGGTCGCTCTTACAGCCCTGACCGCAGCCGAGTATTTCAGGGACGAGGGTCAGGACGTGCTTATATTTATCGACAATATATTCAGATATACCCTTGCAGGTTCAGAGGTCTCTGCGCTGCTGGGAAGAATGCC
>JBEKJD010000298.1:0-7246 GCA_050011415.1 Dissulfurispiraceae bacterium
CCCATGTGAAGGAGGCCATATATGAGCCTGGGCCAAGGATGCGCCCTCCCGCACTCCCTGTTATGCTCATAAGGGTCAACGGTATGATACAAAGAGTAAGCAGTATTGGAACAAGAAAGAGCATCCTCTTTTTAATACCGCTATTAAAGAAACAAAACTCATACAGCGTTATAACAAAGGGCAGAGTAAATGCATTCTCCTTTGATTTCATAGCCAGAACCGCAGAAAGAAAAGATATGCCGTAAAAGAATAGACGTCGATAGTTACCCCTGCTCTCTAATCTCCCATCGTGAGGCAGTCTCGATTTTATATAAGCTGTGATGGAAAGTAGATAGAAAAAATCGGCGAGAGAGGCAAAACGCTGTATCACACCGGTCACAACCGCTGATAGCAAAGGGTGTGCGGCAAAGAGCATTGATGATAATAAAGCAATAATAGGGGAGTTCTGCTGTAATGATGAATCTGACATAATGGTGTTCTGAATGTCAATAGAACAAGAAAATAAAGCAGAATAGCATTTGCGATATGAATGGCAATGTTGACGATATGGTAACCGGGCAGAGATAGGCCATGTATCCTGTAGTTGAGAGCAAAGGTAAGATACGGAATATAACGTGATAAGAAAAATTTGTAATGATCGAAGCCTTGTGCTTCGGAGGGATGAATAAAATAATGAAGATCCTTGATAATAGGTTCTTTGACAATATGCATAGATTCATCCCACCCAAACGGAACATTTAAAGAATTGGAATAGACGATGAGAATGAGAAAGATGAGAAGCGCGACATGCACAAGGGGGTTATTTGCCAATAACTGTGGATTAAAAGGTGCACGCCCGGCAGAAGTGTTATCCTGCCGGACTATTTTGCTATTATCTACTATATTTTTGTTTTTCTGACTCATCAAAGCTTATTTAAAAAACTTGTTTTAAGCATGCTGGTGACTATACTAACATTGTTGACACTTACCAGTAAATTATTGCTATGCCGTTGCCGCCTGTGCCTCCAGCCGAATTGCCCTGTGCGCCACCGCCCCCGATGCCGCCGTTACCTCCAGTGCCTGAGTTACAGCCTTCATTGGCGCTACCACCACCCCCGCCAAACCCGCCGTTTCCCCCATTGCCACCACGTGTGCCGCCGTAACCACCCATTCCACCGCCACCGCCGAGGTCCCCATTTTCGCCGTCTTCAGAAGGACCACCCGCAGGTTGGTAAGGGCTCCCCATCTTTCCGCCTGGCCCCATGATGTCTTGCGGGTAATACCACGTTCCATTGCTCCCTAACAGATTGGACGCATTGGAGCCGTATGAATAACCACCATACTGACCATGGTTAGAAGCCCATGAAGTAATCCCGTTGCCAAAACCGCCGCCGCCTGTGCCTGCGGTGCCGCCGTTTGCTATAGGACCACCAGCTCCAGCACCACCAAAAAATCCATTGCCGCCACAAGTATAGACGTTCGCATTGCTGCTCCCGCAACCACCAGTTCCAGGGGTGCCAGCTACGCCGTTATTCCCTCCTGCTGCGCTGATAGTCGTGCCAGCAAGAACCACTTGTGTTGAGGACTGGGAGCCGCCAGCTGTTACTGTTATTGATACAGCATTACCGCTTAGACCAGTAAAGGTACTCTCGGCATACCCTCCTCCACCACCGCCTCCTGTGTTGTCCTGTACTGTCACGCCATTGCCGCCGGGCCCTATCACTACGACCTTGGCCTTAGATACGCCCGCGGGGATCTGCCAATTGTATGTGTTCGGCGTAACAAACAATAACCGATTAGAATAGCCAGCTGATGTTGTACAACTTGAGCCATTGCATGTCACTATTGATCCGGGAGAAGAATTTTGACAGTAAATAGTCCCAGTACCCAATCCGTTATAGTTACAAGATATGCCTATGGAACTTGAGCTTGCCGATGGTACGCCGGGGATGTAAACGCTGCTTGCGGCATAGGATATGACCGGAAATAGACAGACTAATAATACGATAATTGTGGATACAGACAGTTTATTCTTAATCATTGGCCCCCCCCTGCGTCTTTAATGGCGTGACGATACATAAATATTACCGATGAGAATTACTGTAATATCCTATCACGCCCGCAGCTGTCCCTGCCCATACCGGAGCAGGATAGAGCAACAGATAATAGAGCGCTGCAAGCAGGGAGAATTTAAAACCCCGGGTTTTATAAAATTCAGCGAAAAGACCCCGGCTCACAAAAGAATTAAGTCCGGTAATAGCTGCCAGAAGAACTATCCACGCCGCATCGCCGGTAAGGGCGCAAAGAAGAACACACGAAAGACATGCTAACCAGGATATGCCGTTGATTTTAAGTTCTCTTGAGGCAGTGCCTGAATCGGCAAGCAGATCTTTGTTCATGATGGAGTAAGTGATCCAGTATCTTGACTTCCGGTAAGCGTTCAGTATAGATCGTTTCAACGTGAAATTAAATATATGGCGGACAGTGATGGCAGGGTCCACTATCAGGCGGCAGCCTTTCCGTCTCAACCTGTGGCTGAAATCCACGTCTTCAAGAATGGGCAGGAAGTCTTCTCTGAACCCGCCTGATTTCCTGAAGGTTTCAGCGGAAATTACCATTGCATGAGTAGCAACATAATCGGGTCTGCTGCTGTTCCGGGTTTCAGAGTAATGGATGAAAACAGACTGGAAGATGCTGAAAAAGCCTCTATCATAGGGCATTTGAGTATAAGTGCCGCCTATCACTGCATCGTCTCCTGCTTCACCAACAGCTTTGTTTACTACAGACAGTGAATCAGCGGACAACAGGCAGTCGGCATCGGTAAAAAACAGCACATCTCCCCTGCTGTGCAGCGCTCCGGTATTTCTTGCCTTTCCAGCGCCTGAGTGTGTTTTAAGTTCTATTATTTTGCAGGGAAACTGCTTAATGATTGCCGGCGAATTATCGCTCGAACAATCATCCACAACAATGACCTCAAAGCTGCCATAAGAAGAAGCAAATGCCGCTTCCAGACATTTACCGATTGTAGAGCTTCCGTTATAGTTTGGGATGATTACAGAGATAAACTTTTCCATATGGTGTCCCCCGAACTTTCGCACATCGGAGTATTATAGCCAGATTCACGGCCAATTTTGTATAATCAAACTGAAAGGAAGGAATCTGCAGGAACCCAGGCGCAAAGGACGACGAGTCCACACGCAAGAAGAATTTGAGAAAATTATGTCAAAATGAAATTCAGCGAACTGACAAGATTATTGGAACAAAATGGATTCAGGATTATAAAAGAGAAGGGATCCATAAGGTATTATGGGAAAACGGGTTGCGATAACTTGATTCGGGTTGATTATCACGGATCAAGAGAGGTTCCCAAAGGCACTTGTCATGCCATCTTAAAGGATGCAGGCATAAAAACAAGATGATGGAGGTGAGTTGAGGATGATAGATTTAGAGTATTCTTTAATAATTGAGGCAACAGAAGAACCGGATTATTTTGGATTTTATTCTCCAGACCTTTCGGGATTCTCAGGCATAGGGCACTCTGTCGAGGATTGTCTTTATAAGGCTAAGTGGGGAATGATTGAGCATGTAAATTTATTGAAAGAACAAGGGTTGCCGGTCCCGCCTAAGAATTCAAATCCTAAAATTGTTATTCAAAACGAAGAAGCATTGGCAGTTGTTTGAAAATTAGCAATACGACGGATGCCATTTGTAATTCGCAATTCGAATTCAGCGGGTGATAGCACCGCTGTTCCTCCGGACATAATACAGTGCATGCAAAATGCTATAATTATTCTATGATTATTGAATATGTGCAGAAGGCAATAGCAAAGGCAGAATACAGAAAATTAGAAGATGGCAGTTGGTTTGCCGAAATTCCTTTATGGGAAGGCGTGTGGGCAAATGGCAATACCGTAGAAGAATGCAGAAAAGAGCTTGTTGAAGTTTTAGAGGAGTGGCTGATATTGAAAATCAAGGATGGTGATACTGTTCCGGTTGTCGATGATATTGATCTTAATATTAAAGAATCGGCTATAGCATAACCGGGTATGCCCACTATACAAAGAAGAGAACTTATCAGAAAATTTAAGACCCTTGGCTATTCAGGGCCGTTTTCCGGAGGCAGACATCAGTTTATGACAAAAGGCCGAAAGAAAATTCGTATACCCAATCCCCATGGCAACGACGATATTAATATAAGTCTCGTTAAAGAAATACTACGTCAGGCCGGCATTAGCGCGGATGAATGGGACAAGGCTTAATGCTTTATCATACACCGCGGGTCAGGCGCATCGATGTCATTGCATATCAGTAGGCTTATTGCAGGACATCCGCCATGGCACTCTGAAAAAAGTTCGCAGGTAGTAACAGGACATTTGTTGCCATCGAACTTTCTAAAGTAATCGAGTATCGGACTTTCCAGGATGTCTTCAAATCGTTCGGTAAGAATATTCCCCAGCCTGAACTCCCGATGTCTGAAAAAAAGGTAGCAGGGATAAACAGAGCCGTCAGGAAGAACAGAGAGTTTAGCTGTTCCGGCTGGGCACCTGGTGTTCCCTGAAATGGAGGGCTTTTCAGTGTCGGGCAGGAATCCCCCGCAATAAACGCCCGCGATATTCGGGTATTTGTTTCTCAAACCGGAAAGCTGCTTATAGAATTCATTAAAAGGCATGCTCAAACTCAGATCCTCCAGGCATAAGGTGTCCATGTAAAGCAGATAGTAAGTTATTCCCGGCATGTCGAAATAGATGTTTGTCGGCTCCAGCAGGGCGTTTTTTTTGCAGACGCTTTTTATTACAGGGCGGTATTCGGCAATGTAGTCTTCAAGTCTTTTTGGTAGGCGGCTGCTGTTTAGCGATATGCCGATGTTCACTGCATTCCTGTCGTATGCTCCGGACAGGCGCTCCAGCAGGGCAATGTTTGTGCCGTTTGTGCTCATGGTCAGCCTGAGCTTGAGTGCAGCGGCATTGTCGATAATCCGGACAATATCAGGATGCAGAGTAGGCTCGCCGCCAAGGATGTCTATCTCGCGTATCCCGGCATCGAGCATTTTACCGGCGAGGCTCTTAAAGTCCTCGACGGTAATCTCATCTTTTGTTGCTAACCCCCGGTTGAAGCAGAAACCGCAGTGCCGGTTGCACCTCAGGGTAGGGAAGAATTGTATATACTCAGGAACGGAAGTATACAATCAGTCCTTGTATCCTTTTATCACATCGTCAGCCCAGCTTAAAGCAGCGGAGACCGTGGGGAACCCTATAGTGCTTGACAGCAGTATGATGGCGTGGTGCAATTCATCGGCAGATGCGCCCGCCTCCAAGGCCCTCCGGGCATGGGAGTGGACCGACCCCTCTGACCTTATGGCTGCAGCGGCAGCCATCTGGATCAAGTGAGATGTTTTGTCATCAATAGGGCCTGCCTCTTTTGCTGCTTTGCCGAGGTTTTCAACAGCCCTGGTGTATTTTTTGAATCTCTTTGTGATGCTCAAATACTGCGCCGGTAATTTGGACATGGTCTCCTCCTTAAAATCAGGTTATAGGTCATAGGCTATAGGCTATAGGTAAAAGCAAAAGTTCAAAAGATACTAAACCCATCACCTATTGCCGTTATTAATCTTTTCCCCGCCTCAAAGGCATCGTGCAGCGCCGTGGGGTGGTTGCGTATATCCCCTTTTGAATCGACTCCCAGAAAGCTCAGTGTTTCGTTATCAGGAACGCTGATGGTCCTGAAAAAGGCTGTTGCCGTTGCTTCGGAGCATTGAATGCCAACTTCTTTCTTCATACCTCCAACAAGCATGAGGAGCCCTTTTCTTCCATGCGGACCTGGGGGAATAGTTCTCTTTAACAGGTATTTTTCACACCAGAAGGACTGGCAGCGGTCAATCATGATTTTTGATTGGGCGCTGAGGCCAAAAAAGAAAATAGGTGAGGAAAGAATGACGCGGTCAGCCCCGCGGATCGCCCTGCTTATTTCCTGCATATCATCGTTAATAACGCATATGCCGGTTTTATCACAGCCGCCGCAATTCTGGCAAGGTTTTATGTCCATGGTGTTGAGTTTGAAAATAAGCACATCATGAGCAATGCCCTCAACTGCCCTGAGCGCCTCTCTTAATAAAATATCGGAATTGCCTTCTATGCGAGGGCTGCCCAGGAATGCCGTTATGTTCATTTGCTCTCCGGACGTGAACTATTCTATTTTTTTAAAGGCCTGTTTTTTAGCTTTGCAGATCGGGCACTCGTCAGGAGGCTCGCCTTCCACCGTATGTCCGCAGACATCGCATACATAATAGTCTGTCACAGTATTCTTGCCGAATTCATCAATAGCCTTTTGATAGAGGGCCGCATGGATTTTTTCAACCTCATTGGCAAAGGAGAATGTTCTTAGCGCGCCTTTATTGCTGTCGGCCTGGGCATCTTCGATCATATACGGGTACATTTTCTGGAACTCATAGACCTCGCCCTGAAGGGCGGCCTCCAGATTTTCCTTTGTAGTTTTTATGCCGCCCATTTCCCTGAGATGGTTATGGGCATGGATCGTTTCCGATGCCGCCGCTGCACGGAACAGTTTCGCAATCTGCTTGAAGCCCTCGGCTTCAGCCTTTTTTGCGAAAGCGAGATATTTCCTGTTTGCCTGACTCTCTCCTGCAAATGCATCCGACAGGTTTTTTTCAGATTTGTTCATGGTAGTAACTCCTTTCAGAATTTCTCGTGGTATGTTTTGACCCTTCTGGCGAATTCGCTGCCGAACTCATAGCACGCGGTCTCGTCTTCCAAAGAAGGTTTGTACAGTATTTGCAATCCGGGCTCGTAAAGCTCCAGGCCAATCCTTTTCAATTCTTCATATGCCTCTTTTACCGCGCCGCCGCCCCATCCGTAGCTGCCGAAAGCGCCGGCTATCCTGTTCTTTGGACGCAGTCCTCGCAGGTGGGTCAAAAACTCGGCCACTGTCGGATACATGATGTTATTGAGGGTCGGGGTGCCTATTAGACAGCCTCGCGAGTTCCAAAATTCTTTAATGGCAACGCTCATGGGAGTGGCCCTCAGTTTAATGACATTACATTCCACACCTTCGTCCTTGATACCCTGCATCATGGGCGACGTCATCTGTTCGGTGCTGCGCCACATGGTATCGTAGATGATGGAAACTCTGAGCTGCGCTTTCCCGCCGGCCATAGCGAGATACATCTGCAAGACTTTCCCGGGGTCCCGTCTCCATATAATGCCGTGGTCGGGAGCAATTATCTCGATGTCGAGACCGAGCTTTTGCACCT
>JBEKJD010000299.1:0-3760 GCA_050011415.1 Dissulfurispiraceae bacterium
GAGGAGTTGCCTGGTCAGACCCGATGCCCTTATCGCCGATTTTTCTATAACTTCCGCATACCGGTATAATTTGTCGTCCTCTTTCACACTATTCTTTATCAGGGAAGAGTAACCCAGCACCCCTGTTAATATGTTATTAAAATCGTGCGCGATCCCTCCGGCAAGCAGTCCCACACTTTCCATCTTCTGGGTATGAATAAGAAGCTGTTCCAGTTTCTTTTTGTCGGTAATATCCACGAAATATCCATCGAATCCGGCGACGGAGCCGTCCGCGTCAATTTCCGGATAGATGGACATAACCACGACGAACTCATTTCCATCCCTGCGCGTAATTGCCGCCTCGACCTGTCTGAGCATTCCCAAAGATGCTTTTTCAAGGTACTGCTGCCCGTTATTACCCGGGAACAGGGCTTGGAAATCACTTGCCTCTCCACAAAGTTCACGGAATTTATTGTTTGCAACCAATATGGCGCCATTCCTGCCGAGTTTAAAAATAGCGTGCTCCACGCGCTCAAACAGGTCCTTTATCCTTTTCTCAGATGCCACAAGCTTTTCCTCTCTCTCCCTTATTGCACGGCTCATCCTGTTGAATTCGGAGGAGAGGCTGCCAATCTCGCTCATGGGCGAACTCACTTTCACTTCGGAGTACTCGCCTTCCCTGACCTCTTTAACGGCATTCAAAAGAGAGTGCAGCGGCCTGGAGGCAATAGATATGAAAATATAAACAAGTAAAACGCCTGCGGAAGTAAATATGACGGCCAGAAAGCCGCCCCTTTCAATGATCTCGTCTTCCGACCTGGCCATTATTTCCTTGGAAAGACCTATACGTACCATTCCAATGAATTCCTTAACAGGAGCCGATGAAGCCCTGTCCTGGAAAAGATCTATCTCACCTTTGGCCCTTACGGCAAATACCGGCGCCGTGAATTCAAAAAAATCTTTGTGCTCTGAAAAAGCTATCTCCTCCCCGCGTGGAATCCCGCACGCCGGGATAAAGCGGCTATTCGTACCCTCATGCATCAAACTATCGCAATTTTTATTAAAGAAAGAGACGAAGGCGACATCCTTTATCCCCATTATTGCATCTGCAGAATGCTTAAGCTGTTCGAGGTTTTCAGACAATATCGGGAGTTCCGCATTCCGCCCGGCCAAAACAGCAATGGTTTCTCCCTTCTTGATTATCTCGTTCCTCAGTATTAACCTCTCCGAATATATCGATTCCAAAGTATAAACCAGGGAAATAATAACAATTGTGGGAACAAGAAACAGAACGGCCTTTTCCCGAAAAGTCAGAGTAAAAAATGCCCTCAGCCATTTGGAAGGCACGCCCGATAGTGTGCCTTCCATATCCTTTTTCCAGTGCATAATTGATAAAATCCTTTTCACTGATAAATTCTCTTCGCCTTTTTTATCATCTCATTGGGTATGGCAATACCCATTTTCCTGGCTGTATTGCTATTTATAAATAAATTGAATTCTTTCGGAGGCTCCGGCTGCATCTCCAACATGTCTGCATTGTCCAGTACACCACGGGCCATTTCAGCGATCTGTCTCCCGACGCCCGCGGGATCGAATACGAGGGCAAAGAGCGAACCCTGCCTGACATTCCCTTCAGAAATGCCGAGCAGCGGTATGTTCTTCCTGTAAGAAAACAGATAGATATTGTCCATAACAGAAGAAGTAAGCAGGGAAATGTCCGGCAGAAGCAGGAGCGCATGTGATTCTTCAATAAGGTTCACTGTATCCACAAGCTCTGAGGGAGTGCTGACGCGACGCATAACAACTTGTGGATAGCCGCTCCCATCCAGTATATTCATCATGTCGCGGCTTCCCACAACAGAAATGCTCCTGACTGAAGGCAGGTACTTCCTGACCATATTTACGTATTCGCTTACGGGTGTGGCCATATAAACGCCGGTTACGCCAGACCTGGCGGTCTTTGGCGGCGCGATAACAAAACCGAATATCACTTTAATCGTTGAAGGCAGATGAAGGGCCTCATCCAGAGCGTCTTTCCCGAGCGCGATTACCAGTCTGGCGTCATCACGCTCTACGGTAGCGCGGAGTTTTCCCGCGACAGCTGAAGCAGAATATGCCTTAACCCGTGATTTCAGTATTGAACTTATCTCTGAGACAGCATCGTCTACGGGCCTATATTGGCTATCTCCGACAACAAGAGCCTCAGCAGCAAAAGTCGGCGAAGAAAATGGAAGGACCAGCCATATTAATAGCACAACCAGGGATACAATCCGGTAAAAACTTGCAGTTTCCTTTTCAATGAACAGTCTTCGAAACATCTTCCTGTTGCGCAAGATCAGAACTTATAAGTGGCTCCGATTCTTATGTCCCTGCCGGCCCTGGGGAAATCAGTGGGTACCAGGCCGGAAGAATCGGGGTCGACATATTTCTCGTCAAAAAGATTGTGTATCATTAACGCTATTTCGAGGTTTTTCACGAATTTTTGCCCGACGAGTGTCAAATCCACAGTAGTATATGAGGGGACCGTATCTCTATTGTCACCGGCGGCCCTTGGTCTCGAACCGGTCCACAATACGTCGACATGCGAGTTCACATATTTTGTGATCTCATAATTTACCTGGGCGGTAACACGATGAGAAGGCACGCTATCTAAATTCTGGCCCGTGGCGGCATTTTTGGGTATCTGGTACGTATAGCTCAATTTCCAGTAGTTTGCACCGGAGTAATTTCCCGTTAATTCTGTTTCAATACCGCTTACATCAGCGCTTCCTATATTTTCATACATAGCAGGGGAAACCGCAGTATCCCTGGTAATCAAGTCCTGTATCTTGCTGTAGAAATAATCTATGCTTATCCTGTATGCCGTTGCAAACCGGTAACCCGCGTCAGCTTCATATGTATCAACCGTTTCCGGCTGGAGTTTCGAATTACCTAGAACAGTGGGATTGTTGGCATTGTATAATTCAACAAAGCTCGGGGCCCTGAATGCCTGGCCATAGAGGAGCTTAAGTTCCGCGTCTTTCATAAATCCCCAGACAAGGCCGGCTCTCGGATTCAGCGAAGAACCAAAATCACTATAATGGTCAAACCTGGCGCCGGCCGTGGCATTGAGATTTTCTCTTATCGCCCATTCATCCTGCAGGTACCCGGCTGTGACATCACGTTTCACATCTTTGTTGAAATTACCCCATGAGGTTATGTCCTGAATAGAGCCCAGATATGCATTCGTAAGCGGATTGAAATTAGTTGACTCCGTCACATCGAATTGAGTTATATTCTCGTAATTTGCGCCGATCATAAGGTGGTTTCCATCGAAGGGTTCGTAGTCGAACTGAAGTTCAGCGCCGAGAGTCCTGTCCTTAAGACTGGGGGCGCCGATCATACCATTAGGGAAGACGTTGGTCGCGGAGGTCCTGAAACCCGGAGGGAAGAGTTCAACTTGAACATGCTGTTCGAACTGGTCGAAGTACAACCTCAGTTTCGAAGAAAGGTTTTCAGTAATCGGCTGATTATATATCAGCTCGTTCCAGAAATCAGTATAGGTGATGAGATTATTGTCAGTCAGCGCAGAGGCGTTGCCTATGTATGCGCTCCTGTGGTTTATAAGATATTGCCCTTTCAGACTGAGATTCCCATAAGCCGCTTTCAGAAAAATATCGGTCTTCTCAAGGGCCAGATCAGAATTCCCCGGCGCCATGGAGACAGTTGGTTCAGATGCTGAAAGACGGTCTTTCTGAATTGGGAGTTTAGCGCCGTCTGTTTTCAGATAATTAATATTGCC
>JBEKJD010000300.1:0-3721 GCA_050011415.1 Dissulfurispiraceae bacterium
CACAGCTCTGCTCCAATTAAACCAATAAGAATGAACGGGCCGAGACTTGGCAGATAAGTATACCTGTCAGCCATTGCCTGGCCTCCCACCTGGACAATGCCCAGGACAGGGAGCAGTGTGATAACATAATAACCCCAGGCAGCCAGCCATAACTTTTGCTTCTTCACCATGATTAGACACGCTGCCGTAATCCCGAACACTATAATCACCGATAAAAAATACTCCGCAGAAAAAAGCGATACGTTCCCTGGATATGAATAATACGGTATCAGGTTCACAGGCCATACCATTTTCCACAGGTATGAAAGGAGAGATTCGGCAGCCACAAGCACCCGTGAGGACAACGGTGTCACCTCAAAAGGTTGCATTGCGCCCTCTGCCTTTTGGGCCAAAACAGTCAGCACTGACGAAACAATACTCAGTGCTATAAGCGGGAGTTTCTCAAGGAATGCAGACAGAAATGATTTTACGGAACTGATCCTGTTGAATGGATGCCAGTCCAAAATAAGCAAAACTGCGGGCAGGCTTACTGCCATAGGCTTGCTTAGCAGGGCCAGGGCGAACAAAAAGACGACAAGGAGGTAGTGCTTATTCGTATAAGCCAGGACACTGAGCAGGAAAAACATTGCGCACAGGAGGTCCTTCCTCTCGGATACCCAAGCCACTGACTCCACATGAAGAGGATGAAGACCGAACAATAAACCTGTCACCGCAGCAATAATCAGGTCCTGCGAGGGGTGACGAGCAGGATTCTGCTGCCGGGAAGCGTGCCAGGTCTCTAAAAGTTTTACAACCAGGACCACCACAATAAACGTATTGACGGCATGGAGGATATTGTTGGTCAGGTGGTGCCCCAGTGGATTCAACCCCCACACAGCGTAATCCAGGGCATGCGACACCCACGTAAGCGGATGCCAGTTGGCGGCATAGAAAGCGGAAAAGGCCCACCTGAAAAAAGCCGCGTTGAGGGGATGTAAATGCAGGTTTTCGTATATATAGTGGTCGTCATCCCACGCAACGAATTCATTATGAATACAGGAGAGATACACTGAAAATGTCAGCAGAGAAACAAGGCCGGCAACAAAGTATTTGAATCGCGGCCTCATGTACACAGGCGCCTGCCGCTGCCGTCAAAAATCTTAAACTTTTTTACCCCAATTTTGCAAAGCACAAATTTCATTACGGTGGCCAGCACGCCGAATCCGTACTTTACACTCCTGCGAAAATTTATGGAAGACGCATCTTTAAAGTATCTCGTGGGGCAACTCACTTCCCCGATCCTGAAACCAAAGTAAACCGCCTGAACGAGCATCTCGCTGTCGAAAACAAAATCATCCGAATTTTCTTCAAGGGGCAAGGTCTCCAGCACCTCGCGGGTGAATGCGCGCAACCCCGTGTGGTATTCTGAAAGTTTTGCACCGAGTACCAGATTTTCAAGAAAAGTGAGGAACCTGTTCGCGACATACTTGTAAAGGGGCATTCCCCCTTTCAACGCCGACCCTCCAAGTATTCGCGAACCAAGCACAACATCATAATGTCCCGAGGTGATCATTGAAGCCATTGCAGTCACAAGCCGTGGAGAATACTGGTAATCAGGATGCACCATCACGACAATATCGGCGCCATGCCTGAGCGCTTCACCATAGCATGTCTTTTGGTTTCCTCCATACCCCTTGTTCTCTGTATGTATTATCGTGTTTATGCCCAATTCCAGCGCTATCTTTGATGTATCGTCTTTTGAATAGTCATCAACGAGGATTACTTCATCTACGTATTCATGCGGAAGTTCTTCATAAGTCTTGCGCAGAGTTTTTTCCGCATTATACGCCGGCATTATTACAATAAGTTTCTTGTCGAGTATCATATGGATATCTAATCGTTCTTCTCTTTCCTTTCCATCACAAAGACATTGAAAGGCGACTCAGGTTTATATTGCCGCACTTTTTCATCCCAGTATGACAAACTACGATAGTCATCGGCCATAATGTCGATAATTCCAACAGTCCTGTAATGCCCATCAATGTATGTCATTGCCCAGTTGAAAATAGTCCTGTCGGAATCGGGCCTCGCAAGCCAGGATGTGGGAACATTCACAAACACTACATATTTGGGAAGGGCCGATTCAATTTCGCGTATCATGTCATTCTGCATCCAGGATGCATAATCCTGGTGTTCCATTAAAGCGTATACATATATATAGCCGGTTGCGGATTTTCTGTCAGCATAAAAACATATTTCAGGTTCGGAACCGATAACAGCTATTTTTTGCTCTTTTGTCGAATGTTCTTTAATATACTTCGCAATTTCTATGGATTCAGGGAAAGGGTTTCCGCCGTATATCATCCGGCAGGCCTGGACCGGAGCGGCCCGAAAGAAAAAGCCGCTTAATTCTGCAATGGGATATATAAGGGCTGCAACTGTGACCATGACCGGCAACAGTTGTACTGTAAAATGTATTTTTCTTTTGGACAGAAATTGCATCGCCGCGCTTGTTCCAACGCCGGCCGACAGCGCAACTGCCGGGAGTAAGGTGACAAAATAGTGTTCCCGGAAAAAGAAACCCGGACAAATTGTCAAAAATGAAAACAAGGCAAATACTATTAAGAAAAACCGGTCCGAACGAGCTTTCCCATACCAAAAAGTTGATATCAGGCCAATTCCGGCGATGGCCCAAAGAAATCCCCACGGTTTGACCACATTTGCCGCCGATATTTTGAAATTGAGGTACGCTGAAGAAAGCGGGACCTCTGTTACATATTGATGTGCGTAAGTAAATGTCCAGAACCAGAATTTTGACAGGGACCCGGCAAAATATAACCATACGCAGGTGATAACGAAAGGGATTGCCGAAGCTGTCAGGAGCAAGGCCGTACCGCCAACAAGTCTTTTCAGGTCAAGAGGGCGCGTCCGTCCAACCCGCCATGTGAAGCAGATCACTGCAAAGGGGACAAAGAAGACGGCATGCTGTATCATGATGAATGCCATTCCAAACGCCAGGCCGCTTGCAAAAATCATCCGGTATTTCCCTGAATCAAGCGCCTTTAATAATATTATTGTGCCGGCCAGAACAAAAGGGACTATGAATTGGCTCGCGTGTGCTGAAGTCCCAAGGACCGAAGGACTTACGGAGAGAAGGGCATAGCTTGCGGCTGCGACAACTGCCGCAACATTATCAAAAAGTTTCCGCGCGAGAATAAATATAAATATAGTTGCAATCGCGTTTACGATCATCAGCCCGATATGGATTCCGGCGATTGTTTGGCCAAAGACCGCCATCACCAGGGCATACGCTGCATAAATACCGGGGAGTTTCATATTATAGGCAGTGAGATAGGGAGGGACCCCCTGAAGCATCAGCTGCCCCATATAGGCAAATTCGCCTTCATCGCGTTCTAACGGGATCTGCAGCAACCGTATCCGGATTGCCGCTACGAATAAAATAATGAACGCAGTGACGATATGAGGCCAGTATTTTCTAAAGCCTGGCCCGTTCGGGGCTTCAGGTAATGTTGCAGATGAGAGACGAGATTTTAGCATCGGGGAAGTAAAAAGATTCCGCAAGGTCCCTCGAAGAGCCTTTTATGGAAGTGAAAAATTGTGACAACTGAAACAGCTATATCCGCTTGTGGACACTCCTGTAAGATTGGCCCCATGGCAGAGCGTGTTCCTGCACGAACTGGTGCCATTGGAAGCCACATACTGGCCGTGCAGCAGTGCATTG
>JBEKJD010000301.1:0-3718 GCA_050011415.1 Dissulfurispiraceae bacterium
AAATTTATTCGACTATTGACTACACTTTGCAAAAAGCCGCTGAAGATGCTGTCAGGACCGGCATTGCCCTTATCGAAAAACGCGTACATCCCGCCATGCAGGCTGCACTGATTGCGATAGACCCTGGGGATGGCTCTATCAAGGCGCTTGTAGGCGGCACCGATTTCTGGGAAACACAATTCAACAGGGCCACGCTCGCAATGCGGCAGCCGGGTTCAGCATTCAAACCCTTTGTTTATGCCGCCGCGATTGAAGCCGGAAAGTCTACCGACGATGAAATCCTTGACGAGCCTATGTCCTTTCCCGGTGCGCGACCTAACAGCACCTGGTCTCCAAAAAATTACGATAACCAGTACCGCGGGTCCGTTCCTTTGAAAACAGCTATGGCGCTTTCTTTAAATGCCGCCACTGTGCGCCTCGCAGACGATATAGGTCTTGACAAAATAATCGAAATGGCAAAGCGCTGCGGGATTAAAAGCACAATCCAGCCCTATATGCCGCTGGCCCTTGGCGCTTCTGACTTAACACTGCTGGAATTGACCTCTGCCTATGGAGTATTTGCGACCGGCAGAAGGATCGAACCCATGACATACCAGCGCATATTGAACAGGGAAGGCATACCCATTGAGGAAATGCACCCTTCCTCTGAGGAAGTGCTTTCACAGGATACCCTCGACAAGATGAAAGAGCTGCTGCGCGCGGTCATCGAATCAGGCACTGCCGTAAGGGCACGAGAGCTGAAGAAAGTGGTTTACGGCAAGACAGGCACGACAAATGATTTCTCCGATGCATGGTTTATCGGATTTGACGACAAGCTCGTTGTCGGCGTGTGGGTGGGTCGGGACGACCACGAATCCATAGGGCGCAAGGAAACCGGTGCAGAGGCTGCGCTGCCCATATGGCTTGATTTTATGAAGCATTCACAGTAAGTAAGAACTTCATTTCATAAATAATGATACAATAATTACTCCATGGGAAAAACAATTGTAGTCGCAAATCAAAAAGGCGGGGTAGGGAAAACAACAACAACCGTAAACCTGTCAGCCTCTCTCGCTCTTGCTGAAAAGGACATACTTGTCATCGACACAGACCCTCAGGGCAACCTGACCAGCGGGCTCGGCATAAACCGTGACAATGTGCAGATGAGCCTTTACGACGTCTATGCAGGCAGAGTCTCTCTTGAAGAAATCATCGTCGAGACTGCCTTGCCGCATCTGTATGTCGTCCCTTCCACCATAGACCTTCTCGGCGCCGAAGTAGAACTGGTACAAAAGGAAGGGCGGGAAAGGATCCTGTTCAATGCGCTTGAAAAAATAAAGCATAAATACCGTTACATTTTTATCGACTGCCCCCCCTCGCTCGGCATCCTGACACTCAATGGCCTTGTTGCCGCTGATTCCGTGCTCATTCCAGTGCAGTGCGAGTATTATTCCCTCGAGGGTCTCGGCTTGCTCTCAAGAACGCTCAAACTGATACGCGGATCGTTCAATCCCGGGCTTGACATTGAAGGTATACTTCTTACCATGTACGACTCCAGAAACACCCTTTCACATCAGGTTGTTGAGGAAGTCAGAAAATTCTTCAGCGAGAAGGTCTATAAGACGCTTATACCGCGGAACGTTACACTCAGCGAGGCGCCGAGCCACGGCAAGCCGGCAATACTCTATGATGTCCGCTCAAAAGGCGCTCAGAGCTACCTATTACTTGCAAAGGAGATGTTGAATGAAAACGGCTTTAGGCAGGGGGCTTGAGGCACTGCTCCCGGAAAAGGGCGATGAGGTCATCAAGGTTGAAATAGAGAAAATTCTCCCTAATGAGAACCAGCCGAGAAAGGTCTTCAGGGACGAGGCATTGAAAGAACTTTCCGCCTCCATAAAGGAAAAAGGGGTGCTCCAGCCGGTCCTCCTGTCACGGGTCGGAGACGGGACCTTCAGACTGATTGCCGGTGAACGGAGATGGCGGGCGGCACGCCTGGCAGGACTGCGAAAGATTCCCGCGCTTGTCAAAGAGGCGTCTTCCCAGGACTCTATGGAAATGGCCCTCATAGAAAATATCCAGCGTGAAGATCTTAATCCTTTAGAGACCGCCGAGGCCTTGAGCCGGCTATCAACAGACTTTAATCTCACTCAGGAAACCCTGTCTCAGCGCGTTGGTAAGGACAGGGCGACCGTTGCCAATTACTTGCGCATCCTGAAGCTTCCGGGCGAAATAAAATCCCTCATTAACGACAACAGCCTGTCAATGGGACATGCCAAGGCAATCCTTGCCATAGAAGGGGCCCAAAGGCAAATTGCAGCAGCTCGTGAAGTTACGAAGCGTGGATTGAGCGTTCGGGAAACTGAGGCCATGTGCAAGAAATTGTCCGCGCCGTCCCAGACTAAAGCAAAAAAGAAGCAGGACAAACTCCCGGAAGTTGCAGACCTGGAAAACAAGCTTACCCAGTCGTTGGGGACAAAAGTAAAAATCCATAACAAAGACAACCGCGGGACTATAGAGATTGAATACTATTCCCTCGATGAGTTGGACAGATTGCTGGAAGTGTTGATGCAACAGTAAACATGGGAAGGCGCGCAGTAAGTATCTTCGTCGATAATCCGTGCCTTACCGCACGCCTTAAACTGTAAACCGCCAAGCCATAAAATTCATTTCGCCTTTTTATGACTCGCCTTCCCTATAACGGCTTCGGCGTGTTCCCCTTCGGTAAAAGAGGAATGTGCCTTATGCGCTCCTGTTACCAGTCGCGGCTTCGAAAAAGTGGCGCTTCCGATCCCCTTTACACCCTCAACGACTCCTACCCGCATGTCCGTCACCGCTTTTACTGCTGTGTTCCCGATTCTGCCCGCTGCTTCGATAGCTCCGCCCACAGCAGCCTTGGCAACTTCCGAAACGTTTCCTCCGACTTCTTTAGTCGCTTCGATAACCCCGTCAACCGCCCTCCGTGCAACAAGAGCCACATCAGCCCCTACCTCAACCGCTCCCTTGACCGCTCCCTTGACGGTCTGGCTCGCAACACTAACAACATCCCCGCCCGTGTCGCTTACTCCCATCACAATACCCTTAGCCACACTTTTCGTACTCAAAATGAGACCTGTGCCGACCTCCTCTGTGGCAGTTATGGCGCCTTTTACAACGTCCTTTGCAATCGAGATAGTATCTACTGCCACTTTGCCGCCGGCCCGTAGGGCATCCGATACGGTATTCCTGACAAGGCTTACGATCCCGGCCTCAATCTCATTGATCCCCTGCAGGCTGCTTATGATGCCTTCTTTGACCGCAGTTCCCGCTTTGCCGATTCCTCTTTTGTACTCTATGTCTCTGACTGTTTGAGCATTCATAATTCACCTCCACTTTCTTATGCTCAAAACTGTTCATAAAATAATAAAGCCGGGCTGCCCTTTCCAGTTCCTTCGGCAGCTCGGCTATCTCAGTTTAAAAGACCCGCGGCTTTCCGTCCCCTCTTCAAAAGGGGTTGGCTTTATCGGTCCTCTTAATTTCAATATATCATACCATCACATAACTTTCAACCCTGAAACCGTGACTTCAAACAATCCTCCAGTGTAAATAAAGGGTGCGTTCCCTTTTAACATCTGGTTGCCGCTATTTTTTTCGATATTATTTCCGCTGTCTCTTCCTGGGTCATGTTGCTGCAGTCAATAGTCCATTCCGCATACTTCTCATATAGAATTTGGCGCTCGTCAAACAAATCCCGGAATGTTTG
>JBEKJD010000302.1:0-3703 GCA_050011415.1 Dissulfurispiraceae bacterium
AATATTTTGAAAAAATGGATGAGATTGTTAATGACATACCTGTGTTAGTAAACATCGATGGAAAAATGATCCATTGTATTGGTAGAAAAAAGATTGGAGATTCAACAGAAGACATAATGATTCTTAATCTGGCGTATTTTTTAGATTTGGAGAGCTGATCCGGAAAAAAGTACTTATAAGACCCAGATATAAAAAAGAGTAACTGAGATAATATCATAGGGTCAATGCGAAATTGCCAACCAAGCTCTGGACTGGCCCGGACCCAGGCGGTCAGTTCTCAGTTGTCTCATTTTGAATTCTTTTAATAATCTTTAGAATTGTCGTAATATTTCTGGTGAGTAGTTGTCAGGGTGTACCCAGAGCCACTCTAATGATCTCCATTAAGTGGTTTCCCAATAGAAACCTGCCATTGCTATATCAGGCCTCTTCCTTACAGTATCCGCCAGGTCAAGTGGCGGCAACTACAGGCTGCCCGACTACTGCGCAATAAGTCACTATTTGACTGTTTAGCAAAAAATCGCACGTGCAGTTATTGCTATCCCCATCCCCGGGCCGGTATTCTTTCTCAATGAAAGTGTCCAGTCATTGCGAGCCCAGGTATTATCGGGCGCGGCAATCTCAGACTTTAACAACAAGATTGGTTCACTTCGTTCGCAATGACATGTTTCCAGACTTTTTGTGAGGCAGTCAAAATTCCTTGACCACCCTTTAGCACTGGTATATAATACCAGTATGCAGGCGCATCTTGTAAAATATGTGAAGGTTGAAGATGATGCAGGCAATCTCATGGAAATAAAAATATGGCAGTTGCAAAAACCATCATCGGACAAGCCTCACGGGTATAAATACTCGCTGGCATATCTTGTAGACGGCGTGAGGGTCATAGGCTATGACAACGCCGAAAGGAAGGGTGATCACAGGCACTGTGGCGACAAGGAGAAGGCGTATGTCTTTCGCGGTATCGATAGATTATTGGCAGATTTCGGTAGAGACATAGAACATTACCGGAGAGGGGGTAAATTATGAAAGTAAAAAAAGTAAAGATCGGGATAAGAAGTGATAAAGATGTGTTCATAGACGTGAGCGAAACGGTGAAGAAAATCGAACGGGGGGAGAAGCTAAAAACTGTAACAGAGCCGGAGATGTACTTTACGAGCTTTGAGGGGGTAAGGAAGGCTTTAACTCCAAAACGGCTCGAAATACTGCACATTATAAAAACAGAGCATCCCTCTTCTGTCAACGAACTCGCGCGGATGGCCCACAGGGATATTAAAAACGTGACCGAGGATGTGAAATATTTGGGCCGGATCGGGTTAATAGAGATGAAAGAAGATAAACGTAAAACCGCGCCGGTTATTAGTTATGACCGGATATCGTTTGAAATAGCTGTCTAAAAAAAAGTCGGGATTTGTGCAGGATTTTGTAAATACAATTGTTGAAGCAAACCACAAATTCCTGAGCTGGAGGAACAGGCTGGGCTGGATACTCGGCCTTTTTGGCGACAGCACATTTGAGCTGAACACTGACCATCTCACTTATATAGCTGTCTATCTCCGCTTTATCGGCACCGGCGAAGTCCCCTGCAGCGAAGACAGCGGACACTACCGGCCCTCCCATCATGCAAAGATGGCACAGCAAATATATAAAAGGCTCTCTGAAATAACAACCCCTGAAAACGTTTTTATCATTAGAAAAATTTACCCGTGGCTGCCCTCTTTCGACACCGCATTCACAAGGGCGGAACCCCTCACACGGATACGGGATATCGCGCACAGGAATGATATTCCGCAGGAACTTAAACATGAAATCAAGCATACACTCCAGAACAAACTTCACCGTTCCGCCGGACCCGAAGACCTTCCCACCTCCGCACGCTTGCTGGAAATAATTACATCTCCCGGCTCCGCGTATTCACCGCAGTTTGTTGAGGAGTTCAGGCGCTTTCACGAGGAGCTTAAAGAATTTTTCAATGCACGGTCCCTGGATGAACGCCTCGGTGCACTGACAAATGAGGCCGGCGCCGGCGAAGCATCATCTATAAGTAAATTTCTCGAGGTCAAGAGAAAAATAAACACCCCGGACCGGATGTTGACGGCCCTGGAACTATTAACAGGACTTCGTATTCAACTTCAGAAAATACTCAAAGGGGAAGAGGGGCCGAATACGACGTCATCCAGGGCACAGCAGCTTATGATGGCAGACATCGGCCTGGAAGATTACTCCTTTGTTCTTCTTGGTCGTTTAAACAACCACCTCGAAACTCTGAAAGACAGGATACCATGGGAATTCGCTTTATCTTCACTATTGCTGGCAACCGGGAATCTTAGATTAGGCGGGTTCGATGCTGAAGAATGCCGGGCAATAGAGTCGGAACTGAAAAACTGGTCCCATAAGTTCACCCCTGATGATGCCGAACAGTTGCTCCGCATTAAAGCCACTCTTGACAGATGCTCCAGATTGGCAGATGACTACTGTAATAAAATTTTAGCGGTACTCCCTGCAAAGGCTGAAAGTCTGGGCCATGCCCTGGGAGTGGCTGAGCATGCAATAAAAGTTTTCAGTGAGTCGGACATCAGGAGCCACCCTGTATTCCAGGTATCGAAACTCGTTGCCCTGCTTCTAAAAAATATTCGAGCACTCGCACATATCTCTGCCTGGGATGTAGTAGTGGCTGGAAGCGCATCCGGCCGCCTCATTGCAGCGCAATGTATCAGCTATTTGCCGGATAAGGGCAACGTCCCTCTTATAGCACTTCTGGAAGAGGCCGAAGGGGAAGAGGAAATACCGGGGATGGTTGCGGGTATTATAGTCGCGCATGAAATACCTCACCTTTCTCACCTGGCCGTCCGTGCCCGTCAAAGTCATATCGCATTCGCAGCGTGTGAAGAAAGGGAGGGGTTTGAGGAGTTAAAAGTTCTTACAGGAAGGCTCGTTCACCTGGATGTCTTTTCCGAAAGAGTCAGTCTGACAATCTCTCCGGAATTTTCTTATGACGCCGGAAGAGAAAAACAAAATAAAGACCTTGATACAATTCAGTTGCCGGCTATCGGGGCAGGGGAAGCTGTTTTGTCCTCTTCAAATAAATTGCCGCCCCTATTGTCTCTCAATATGGCCACCCGGGAAATCGCCGGCGGCAAAGCCTCTGCGGTACGGCGGCTTGAAGAATTGTCCGGGCTTCCGCATGCCGGATTCAAGACCGCTCCGGGACTTGTAATTCCATTTGGAGTGATGGAAGTATCTCTCTCTGCCGGACCGGCACTCGAAAAAGAGTACCGGCTGTTGGTCAACCGCCTTGACAGTTGCGGGCCCAAAGATTGTGCCGGGATAGCGGGAAGGCTGCGAGAGATAATAATCCAACTCGAGCCGCCGTATGAAATCGTTTCAGGGGTTAATAATCAATTCTTGCCTGATGATCGCCTGATAGTACGTTCAAGCTCAAACTGCGAGGATATGGAAATTTCCGCAGGGGCGGGACTCTACGATTCTGTTGCAAATGTCCCGCCTTCAGATGTTGCTGCGGCAATACGCGGGGTGTGGGCATCGTTATGGAACAAACGCGCTGTAATGAACAGAAGGAACAACGGTATCAGCCACGACAGAGTGCTAATGGCTGTGCTCATCCAGAAAATGGTGCTTCCTGAATTTTCATTTATAATGCATACGAACAATCCTGTAACGTATAATACAGAAGAAATTTATATTG
>JBEKJD010000303.1:0-3684 GCA_050011415.1 Dissulfurispiraceae bacterium
GAGAATGCATTGTGAAAATCATCCACAGTAACAGATGTTTCAGAGGTAAAGTTGAAGTCTACAGGGCAAATTACATCTGTAGACGGATCACCGTCTACCAACTGTGCGCCATGGCCGCTGTACCAAAAAAGAAAGCGGCCTCCGTCGTGAAGTTTCGACACGGAATTCTTTAATTCAGATCGTATGTTGTCAGCGGTAGCGGTCGCATCCAACAACTTGACTATGTTAGGTGATGTGAACCCCAGCGCATTCACCAACTCGGCTTCGATGTCGTTGATGTCGTCGATGCAGCCGTTTAATGCATTAGGGTAAGGATAGTTATTGATTCCAACCAAAAGAGCTTGATCCATTTTTCATATCCTCCTTTTTCATAGGTACTCCAGAGTTAATAAAAACATATACGAAATCGGGACACCCGCGCAAAAAAAATATTGAAATTACTATATCATTGTTAGTTTCCCAGATAATACATTTAGCTCTGATGATACTTCCTCAGGAGATTTATCGATAAATGACTGTACATCAGCCGGCAAACTGGCCTTAATAGCTTGAAGCGTTGGATTACTTGGTTGTCTGGTTGCTTGAAATACTTTGTTCAGTTCAGGAAGTATTTTAGCTTTATTTAGAGCTTCATCAGCAAGATTTTTTGCTGCTTCAACTTTAGTTGTGGCTGCCTTTAACTTATCGGTTACCGTATCAAGTATAGCCTTACCACCATATCCAGCTGCGATAGACAGCGCAACTAGTTTGACCGCATCAGTGGGCATAATGATGAACAAGACTGCGATGGACGCGACGGCTCCAACCAAGATGCAAGTACCGAACGATGTCTTATCTTCAGCACCGGAGATGAGTTTATGAGATATGCCCCCAAGTATGCCACCTCCCGCAGCAACAAGAATAACGATAATCCACGATTGCCAGTCCTTCAATGAGAGTAATAATTTAGCTATGTCTGATTGATCTGCCATACGGTCCCTCCATAAGGGTGAATGAGATATACCTATAATTTATTGCACTCATGATCCCAAGAATTTACTCTTTAAAATTATTGTTAAACAAAACCAATTACCAGATTGCATCTGATACCCGACTTACGATTTTTGTAATCTCCTCCCCGGCCTTCCCCTCCAACGCCGACTCAACCATCCTGATAATATCCTCCGGCGCAAACGGCTTCCGGATGCAATCTGTCGCTCCCAGGTATCCGGCAATCTTCAAAAAATCCCACTTGCCTTTGTCGATACCGGACATCGCAATAATTTTCGCTTCCGGAAATTCTCTCTTGATCTCGCGTATGGCTTCCAGGCCGTCTTGTTCCGGCATAAATATGTCGGTAAGAACGATGTCGGTATTGATTCGGCGGTAGGACTCTATGCCTTCTTTACCGTTAGAAGCTTCATAAACTTTGTAATCATGACACTCTAAAACGTGTTTTAAAGTGTTTCTAACATCGCTGTCGTCATCAATGATGAGGATGCTTTTTTCCAATGCCCCTCCAAAGAGCGAAACCTGTTGCCGTTTTATAACAGATTCTTTATACTGAAAACTATTACCCGAAAGTAGTATTACCCGAAAGTAGTATATGCCCAGCTATCCCCATATAAACGTTTGTTGTCAATAAAGGTTGACACATTAAAGCCTCTTTAATGCTGAGTAATTACATGGGCTACTGCTTCGCGGTTATTCTGGACAGAAGCCTGGAGTAATGCGTGTCACGAAAGGCTGACAGGCTGGGAATAACCGCACAGGGTTGCACTCTGACTAACAAACGTATTTCAAAGAAATGAGAGGGTGAGAAGTACCCCCTTGGAATCCGCACTATTCAAAAGCTTCAAAATAATGTAAATTATAATCGGTGAATCATTATGGGGAATTTGTCGAGCATTGTCTGATTAACGCACAACATTCGATATTATTGGGGCAGTTTCCTTCTGTCTAATGACTGGTTAGGCACTCAAGGAAATAGAGGAGAATAGAATGAAAAGATTAATGAGTTTTTGTTTAGTTTTTACTTACTTTTTATCAGGGGCAGGGGCTGCGCTTGGCACTGATGTGTGTCCGAAGGGAGAGAAGCGTCTTCATCCCGGCGAAGAATGTATTCCCGCACAGTTATTCAACTATTTGTACTGCCTTGAATATAGCGGAGGAGGTAAGGTAGAGATCACTCGAACGGGTTCTACTGATGACGCGAAAAGCCTTGAAATTCAACTCGCAGGAAAAGGCTCAGGAGTCATACTGAAGGGTGAAGGTAGCGGTAAATTCACAAAAGCAAATACAACAAAGACAACTCGGGAGATTCACGAAAAACTTGACCCTACCTTAACTGCGAATTGCAAGTCTTTAGTTAACCCAGTATCGAAATCTAATACCCACTCTCATCCAAAACCTCAACTACAACCTGTTGTCAACTCCACAAGAACAACAAGTGAAAAAACACAAACAACGCCTACTTCGATAATTTCGGCAGGTATGAAAGGGCCTGATACGCATGGAAACGATTCCCTAACGCTAAATACAGATTGTCCTGAAATCACCGTAATGGATTTTTCAAAGATTCCACCAGAATCCCGAATCGAGCGGCGCTGTAGTCCCAAATAAAGGAGGTTTGAACATGAAAACACAATTTATAAGGTTCTTTTTTGTAGCTTGCCTTGTATCTTTCTCGACTGTTGTCTTTGCTGCCGATCAGGACGAAGCAATAAAAGCAGGAAATGAGATACTTGCATCCATTCAGCAAAAGCAGTTTGAGAAACTGTGGAATACACAGACAAGCCAGTTTTTCAAATCGAAAATCACTAAGGATTCATTTCTTGCGAATCTTACTCTGGGGAGGCAACAGCTTGGTGCGCCTGGAGAATCAAAATTCATTGACATGGCATACTCACAAACAGATCCAGCTACAGGCTATAACGGAGAAATCTATGCGTTTAATTATCTGAACGCTTACGCTGCTGGCAAATTCTATGAACGAATTGTTGTTATCAAGGAACAGGATGGTAAGTTTCGTCTCTCCGGCTTGTGGGGCGCACCAGCACCAAAATAACAAAGGGCGGTGCCAAATTGAGCAAAATAGAATATTTGAGGGGAAAGAAACTATTAAAAAGGAATGCGAGGACGCCTAACCAGTGGGCTAAGAGGGATACGGGGTTAGCCGTTTTTCTTTTCAGTCCTAGCGGGTGCCCCACGTCCTTTAGCTCAGTCGTTGTTCATTTCTTCCGGCATCTCTCCCCGTCCTCCCCACTTCCCTTAAACTATGACTATGCCCGACAAAGAGAGAGAAAAAGCCTTCACCGAACAATCGGCCCAGGAAATAGCCCGAAACAAAGATGCCATTACTAAAATCTTTGAAAGAAGCAGGGTAGGGCAATGCGGCGGCAAGTGCAAATGGTTTAAGGAAGATGACCTGGGAAACCTGTGCGAACAATGCCTGAAGGCGCTTGAGGAAGAAGCAGACGAAATATTTTCCGTGTCGGTGGAGATGGGGTTGTTTAAGGATGCAATGAACAACAAATGCGTCCACGTTGACTATTCCCACGGTTGCAAGTCCGATAATTCTTACTATAGGAATTGCCTTGGCTGTACTCTCTGGAATTTTATCGTTTAGAAAGTTATATAATTATTTTAAGAGACAACTACAGGAATTCGCGTGAGCCTCAAGGATTCTATAGAGGTTGCAGTATG
>JBEKJD010000304.1:0-3667 GCA_050011415.1 Dissulfurispiraceae bacterium
AACACTCCGAGACGGAATTCAGCCATGGGATATGTCCCGACTGTGCAAAAAAACTTTATCCAGAATATTACGATAAAATTTTGGGAAAGAATGAAAAGAAAGAATAACAAGTCATCACGGTATGCCTTATTTATTACAAGTGGTAATTGTTGTTTTGGGCTAGGTATGCGGTATGAGTGTTTGTCGGTGTAACAAACTTCAGGAATGGTTTATTGTGCGGGGAAAAACGGGAAATCTTGCCTTGTTAACAGCTTCAATCTCTTCCTTTGCCACCCCCGCCAACCTCTCGCCGGAGCGAGTGGCAAGTTTGCAACTGAATAAGTGATGGATTGACCGGAACAAGTAGCAAGATCGCGCCGGGAAAGGTGGCAGGATTCGTCGGAATCTCCACCTTGACAACGTAGAAATTCAACATTGACAATTGTATATAACAATTTTAGTATATGTATATACAGTTGAAAGGAGGCATGCCTGATGAAATCTTCGGTTAAAATGACATCGATAAGGCTGGACACCAGACTTGCGGACGATGCGAAGAAAGTGCTTGGCGCCGGCAGCAGGAGTGAGGCCGTACATGTGGCATTAAGAGAAATAGTAGCTCTCAGGAAGTTCAAGAAATTGATGTCTGGATATGGCGGTAAATTGCACTTCGGGGGACATGGCAACTAAAATTGTTATTTTTGATACTTCGATCTTTATAGACCACTTGAGGACTAATCAGTACAGCAATAATTTTCTGGACCTCCAGGGTCTTATAAGAAACTCCTCCGTGGTTCTGTCGGAGCTGTCGAGGGGCGCCACTAAAGAAGCGGAAACAGCTTTTGTGGCCGCGCTCGCCCGGAATCATCCCATACTTACACCCACGACTAAAAACTGGCTTGAATCGGGTAAAATACTGTCAAAGATCAATAGGGATAAGGGGTTTTCTCCGATAAAACTAAGAGATTTGCATTTTGATGTTCTGATAGCACTTACTGCACGGAATTATGGTGCTACTGTAATTACCTCAAATAAAACAGACTTTGACTTAATAAGATACTACAGAGATTTTCACCTGGAAGTTTGGTAAGCGAGAATTGGTTTTGCCTTGATTGACTGCTATCTATTCAAATGATATGATTAACGAATGCCTGAAAAAACTATAGAATCCATAAGCGTCAAGCGCCTGGATATCCTGAACGAGATGGGTGAAGCAGACAGTTCTCTCATGCCTGTCCTGTCCGATGACGAAATAAGAAAGATGTATGAATTGCTCATTCTGGCAAGGATATTTGACGAGCGCGCGCTGAATATGCAGAGGGAAGGCAGGATAGGCACGTATGCGCCTATTTTAGGGCAGGAGGCCTCCCAGATCGGGAGCGCATGCGCCCTCGAAAAATCCGACTGGATATTCCCTTCCTTCAGGGAGATGGGAGTCTATATAGCCATGGGCTATCCCATCCATATGCTTTTCCAATACTGGGCCGGGGATGAGAGGGGGATGATGACTCCGGCGGATCTGAATATCTTCCCCATATGCCTCCCTGTTGGAACTCATATTCCCCATGCAACAGGCGCTGCCCTGGCCGCAAAATATAAGGGAGACAGGATAGCAGTTGTCGCCTATTTCGGCGACGGCGGCACATCAAAGGGCGATTTTCATGAGGGGTTAAACATGGCAGGTGTCTTAAATACCCCTGCTGTCTTTATTTGCCAGAACAATCAATGGGCGATATCAGTGCCGAGAAATAGACAGTCAGCATCAAGAACCCTTGCTCAAAAGGCGTATTCATTTGGATTTGAGGGTATACAGGTGGACGGCAATGACATCTTTGCCGTTTATAAGGCGACAAAAGATGCTGTGGAAAAAGCAAAGCACGGCAGGGGGCCGACCTTTATCGAATGTTTCACCTACAGGATGACGCATCATACAACAGCAGACGATGCGACCAGATACAGAAAAGAAGAGGAAGTAGAGTCATGGAAACCGAAGGACCCTATTTTAAGACTGAAATTATTTATGGACAAAAAAGGGATATGGACAGAACAGTATCAGAAAGAGGTAGAAAATAGATCAAAAACAATTATCGACAATGCCGTAAAAACAGCAGAATCAATAGAATCTTCGTCTCCGGGGGATATGCTTGCCTATACTTACGAAAAGCTCACACCACGTCAGACCAGGCAGATAAAAGATTTCTGATATGCCGGAGAACCCAAAAAAAATCAATATGGTCCAGGCGATAAACCTTGCCCTCAGAGAAGAGATGCAGAGGGACAAAAACATTGTCATACTCGGCGAGGATGTCGGCATAGACGGAGGCGTTTTCCGCGTTACGGAAGGCCTGCTGAAAGAGTTCGGAGCAGAAAGAGTTATGGACACGCCTCTCGCAGAGTCCGGCATTGTCGGAACTGCTATCGGCATGGCAGTTTACGGATTGAGGCCGGTAGCGGAAATCCAATTCATGGGTTTTATCTATCCTGCTGTAGACCAGATTTACTCTCATGCAGCAAGGGTCCGATCCCGCTCCCGGGGCAGATACACCTGCCCCCTGGTAATCAGAACTCCTTATGGGGCAGGCATAAAACCACCGGAGCTTCATTCGGAAAGTGCGGAAGCCTTGTTCTGTCACATGCCGGGAGTAAAAGTTGTTGTGCCGTCTACGCCATACAATGCAAAGGGCCTGCTGATATCATCCATGAGAGATCCTGATCCTGTTATATTCCTTGAGTCAACAAGGCTCTATCGCCTCATAAAAGAAGATGTCCCTGAAGGCGAATATTCCATTCCGCTCGGCAAGGCACGGATTGTCCAGGAAGGCAAGGACGTGACGCTTATTGCATGGGGCAGCATGCTCCACAGAACGCTTCAGGCAGCAGAAGGCATTGATGCCGAGGTGATAGATCTAATGACTCTGAGTCCGTTTGATGAGGAGACAATATTCAGGTCGGTCAAAAAAACAGGGAGAGTCGTGATAGTGCATGAAGCGCCAAGGACCTGCGGTTTTGGCGCGGAGATATCGGCAACAATTGCAGAAGATGCGATGCTCTATATGAAAGGGCCTGTAATGAGAGTTACAGGCTATGATGCTGTTATGCCCCTCCCAAGACTGGAGGACTACTATATACCGACATTTGAGCGTATAAGAAAGGCAATTGAAGAAATAATGAAATATTAAGCAATGAAGGTTAGTCGTATTTCTGCTGCGATCGATTAGCCTTTTAATTCCAATAGCCGATTTATATTGAAAATCATCTGGTGTTCCATTTCTAAATATGTGGGCAGGGCGTTACCTACCCACTATAGAGAACCTAGGCGATCTCAGCATAAATACGACTAACCTTCATTGCTTAATACACTTAAAGAAAGGAGTTTGCCATGCCGTTTGATTTTAAATTGCCGGATTTGGGTGAAGGCATAACAGAGGGCGAGATAAGAAAATGGCTTGTTAAGGAAGGCGATTCGGTGGATGAGCACCAGAATGTCCTTGAGATAGAGACAGACAAGGCAATTGTAGAAGTACCGTCTCCAAAAGCAGGGAGGATAGTGAAGATCAATAAAGAGGAAGGAGAGACGGCAAAGGTCGGCGACGTTCTGATTACTATTGCAGAAAGAGGCGAAGTTACTGAAGAAAAACCTAAGCTGGAAGAAAGACCTAAATCCGTCTCTGTTGTCGGCGTACTTCCC
>JBEKJD010000305.1:0-4565 GCA_050011415.1 Dissulfurispiraceae bacterium
ATATTCATCCCGGTGGAATACCTTGGCCCCATATAATGCGGGATCAGGCCCGTGTGTCCCGGTCAGGCCAATGAGCGTCAGCGGTATAATACATAGTGTCAGGAGTATTGGAGCGAGGTAAAGAAGACGACGGGAAAGAAGGACGCGGGGAGAAGGACTGCTAAAGAAACAAAACTCATACAGAGTGATAATAAACGGCAGAGTAAAAGCATTCTCCTTTGTCTTCATTGCACATACGGCAAAGAATAAAGACAGGAAATACCAGGCAAAGATAGTGAAGTAATATTTTTTTGTTTTTGATTCACCATTCACCCATTCACTATTCACTGCTTTTAGCCGTGACTTTATATACATAACCAGAGACAGGAGATAGAAGAAAGCGGCGAGAGAGGCAAACCTCTGAAACACATAGGTCACAGCCTCTGTCTGCATGGGATGTACCGCAAAAATCAGAGAGGAAAAAAAAGCAACAAGCTTAGGGTCAAGGGGCAAGGGGCAAGGGGCAAGGGACTGGTCCAGCCTCTGGCTGTCGGCCTCTGCTTCCTGCCCCCTGCCCCCTGACCCTTGACCCCTAAAAAAAGGCGTCCTGAATGTTAACAGAATAAGGAAATAAACCAGAATGGAATTTGCTATGTGAACGGATATATTGACGATATGGTAACCGGTAACCGATAAACCATTTACCCTGTAATTAAGCGCGAACGTCAGATACCCCACATATCGGGTCATCAGTCCTCCGTAAAAAAGACTGAACGCTTTTGCATCTGACGGGTTTGAGAAATAATGAAAATCCCTGACAATGGGATTATTGGCAATAAAATAATTCTCATCCCACTGAAAAGGAGCATTAAGCGTGCCCCCATAGACGGCGATAATAATAAGTACCAGTCCTGAAATGTGTATAAAGCTGTTTTTTGTCCAGGGCCGTATACTGACAGGAGAAGGCGGCGCAAGAGCTATTTTTATTTTTTTATTTCTATTTTTCTTTTTCACTTACTCTATTGCCTTCGAGGCTCCTGTCATAGAGTTCCTTTTTACTGAGGCCGTATTCCTCAGCAACAATCACAACCGCCTCTTTTCGGCCCAGGCCCTTTTTAATCAGGGATTTGATCTCGCTCAATGCCTCATCCATTCGCTCCCCGGAAAGTCTTTGAGTTTCCAGCGTCCCCGTCTTCGTCATTCCTTCTTTCCCGAAGCCTTCCACAAGTATCACATATTCACCCGCTGTTGTCAGGTGCTCAAGCGCCTCACGTACTTGAGTAAGAGTACCCCTCACTGACCCTTCATGCAGTTTTGTTATTTCTTTGACAACCGCTGCCTCGCGAGGACCGAAAACAGCTTCAAGGTCCATAAGCGCGTCAAGCAGCCGGTGGGGGGCCTCATAGAAAATCAGTGTACGCGGTTCGTGCCTGAGTTCAGTAAGTTTCTTTTGACGCCGGCCCGCCTTTGACGGGAGGAACCCTATAAAAGTAAATTCTTCGTCAGGAAGGCCTGATATGGAAAGAGCGGCTATGAGCGCAGACGGACCGGGTATTGGAACAACCGCAATCCCTTCCCCGATAGCCCGCTTTATGACAACAGCGCCAGGGTCTGATATCCCAGGCGTTCCCGCATCTGAAATGACGGCAACCGAAAGCCCTTCGTGAAGTTTTGAGACGATTACTTCAGACCTGACCTTTTCCCGCTCCGACCAGTAGCTGATCAGCGGCTTCACTATACCGTAGTAATTGAGGAGCTTCAGCGAATGCCTTGTGTCCTCTGCCGCTATAAAATCCACCTCTTTGAGTATCCTCAAAGCCCTGAGCGTTATGTCCTCAAGGTTGCCTATCGGCGTTGCAACAATATATAGCGTTCCGTCCGCCAATGGCTACTGATTCATCAGAGCATTTTTAAAGGCGTTCAGCCACATGATATGGCTCTTTTCCTCGTTGATAATCTCGTCCACCATTTCTTTTTCACTCACTGCGTCCCTTACACCGTAAAAGTACAGGAGAGTTTCTTTCTCGAACTCAAAGGCATAATTGACCGCATCGTTCATGGTCTTTATATGTTCCATTGAGGGGAGAGATTTATTTTTCCCGATGAAAAATTCCGATTCGACAATGGCCCTCAGATAGTGAGATATTTCCTCCCATCCTTCCGGCTCATCGTCGCCAACCATGTCCCTCAAATCGGAATATGTCTTTTCATGTATCAATTCCTTTTCCGCAAGTGTGCCGAAAAGCTTCACAAATTTCTCATTGTCCTTAAACCTGACCGCCATAGCTGTATAGAATTGATAGCCCAATTTTTCGGTTTGGACAGCCTGTTCCAGCACTTCGCGAATGGTAAATTTATCCATGTCATTCCTCCTATTAAATTGGGGAATCGGTGAGTCGGAGAGCTGGCGAATCGGCGCAACGGCACAAATTATTATTTTTACCGATTCTCCGATTCTCCGATTCTCCGATTCTCCCTTTCAGTATTCTATTCTTGCTCCAGCAGTTTTCTCAAGCGCCTGTCCGCCCTGACTACATCATCTGCGTTGTCGCCGCTTATATCCCACTGGTATTCTCCTTTGGCGCTGCGGTGCAGTTTTATTCTTACCGGCTTGCGGGGCTTTATCTGGGCGATATCGTGGTCCTTGCTGAATTGCATAGGCTGCGCACCCTGACTCTTATCCGCGCAAAATGCAAACCCCGGGAACAACATCAGGGAAGTCAACCACGCCATAAGCAGTACACTTGCAGCATATCTGAAGAAAGCATTAGTTCTCATATTTACCGGTTTTACCAACTCCTGTACCTGTTCGTTATGGGAAATCTTCTGTCCCTGCCAAAGGCCCGCGGAGTAATCTTTATGCCGGGAGGGGACTGCCTTCTTTTATATTCGCTGAAGTCAACCATGCGTATGACCCTTTTTGTATTCTCAAGCGGGGAATCCGGGTTGAGATTGACAATTTCGTCAAAGCTCTTGTCTTCCTCAATGTACATCTTAAGTATTGGGTCCAGCACTTCATACGGAGGCAGTGTATCCGTATCTTTCTGGTCCGGCTTCAATTCCGCGGTAGGTGGCTTGGTCAGTATGCGTTCCGGTATGACCATTCGTCCTTCTTTCAGATTCTTCCATGTGCAAAGGCTGTAGACGAGCGTTTTCGGCACATCCTTTATTACCGCAAACCCTCCGGCCATATCACCGTAAAGTGTGGCATACCCCACGCTCATTTCAGACTTGTTTCCCGTAGTCAGCACAAGCCATCCAAATTTGTTCGACAACGCCATGAGCAGGTTCCCCCTGATCCTCGCCTGGAGGTTCTCTTCAGTCGTATCAGCAGGCGCATTTTCAAAAGATGGGCCCAGGGTCTCCCGGTATGCCTCAAATACTGCGCTAATCGGAATTTCAATCAGCTTTATGCCGAGATTCCTGGTCAGTTCCTGCGAATCCTCCCTGCTTTCCCGCGATGTGTACGGCGACGGCATAAATACGCCTGTCACATTTTGCGCGCCAACAGCATCGGCAGCGATCGCAGCAACGATTGCAGAATCGATTCCTCCACTCAGACCTATGCAGACATTGACAAATCCGTTCTTCTGAACATAATCTTTTGTTCCCAGGACAAGTGCTTTGTAAACTTCTTCTTCCATCGGGGGAACAGGAAGTACGGAAGCCTGTAAGCGTGGAAGCAATTACCTTCTCCACGACTTCCCCCGGCAAATCAAAAGCCTCCTGCCTTCTTGTCGGCTCATGAAGACGCTTGATAAAAACAGCATCCAGATCGAGGTCCGCAACTATCATGTCTTCTTCAAACTGTTTGCCTTCGGCAATTATTTCTCCGTTCTGATCTACTATGAAACTCTGCCCGTCGAATACCAGTTCATCCTGGCCTCCAACGGTATTTAGATAGGCAATAATAACACTGTTGTCATACGCCCGAGTTGCCAGCATCCTCTTTCTGAACCTCCCCTTGTCGATGTGGTAAGGGGAGGCATTGATATTGATGATAAATTCGGCGCCGCCCAGCGCCTGCACCCTGCTCGGCCCTCCTGCATACCAGATATCCTCGCAAATAGTAACACCGAACACAAAATCTCCCATTTCGTATACTGTATACCTGCTCCCTGTCCGGAAATATCTGAACTCGTCAAAAACTCCGTAAAACGGCAGATGTATCTTGTGGTAGACGTCGATAAGCTGTCCGTTATGCATAACAGCAGCAGCGTTATATATATCATCCCTCCTGTCCACAAAGCCGCACACTACTACGGCCTCACCGGCGCTCACCTGAATTTCCCTGAGTGCGGCAAGCGTATCCTTGATAAACTGGGGCTTTAAGAGCAGGTCCTCCGGGGGGTAGCCCGTTACTGCAAGTTCGGGAAAGGCAATTATATCGGGGTAATGCTCGCCGGCCCTCTTTATAAAGGCGGTAATTTTCCTGACATTGCCTTCCAAATCGCCTACTGTGGGGTTAATCTGGCACAATGCGATGCGGACAGTTTTCATCGGTAACCCCTTAAGAAAGCGCCATAGCGTTCAGCGTCGAGCGTCAAAGCCCGTCGTACGTTCATTGTATTGTTTTTTAACATTTA
>JBEKJD010000306.1:0-3640 GCA_050011415.1 Dissulfurispiraceae bacterium
GGTGGAAAAAATGTCCCTTAATCCTGCGCGAATTATGGGACTCGATAAAGGCACCCTGAAAACAGGCGCGGACGCGGATATTACTATAGTTGACCTCAACATGGAAGTTGTCATAGACGCTGCTTTATTTGCATCAAAGGGAAAAAACACACCTTTCGATAAATGGAGACTGATGGGGATGCCGGTAATTACCATAGTTGGAGGAGTACCATATGCGGCGCCTAAGTAAGGCATTGCTTGTATTGGCTGACGGGACGGTTTTTGAAGGCAAAGGGTTCGGGGCGCCGGGAGAGACTATAGGAGAAGTAGTTTTTAATACATCCATGACCGGCTACCAGGAAATACTCACTGACTCATCATATAAGGGGCAGATCGTTACTATGACGTACAGTCAGATGGGCAATTACGGAGTAAATATACAGGACGTGGAATCAGCCGGCGGGCCGAAAGCAGAGGGATTCATAGTAAAGGAATATGTGGACTTTCCGAGCAACTGGCGCTCCGAACTTTCATTAGGGCGCTATCTTGAAGACAACGGTATCACATGCATTGAAGGCATTGATACGAGGGCCCTTACACGTCATCTGAGAAATCACGGCGCACAGATGGGGATAATTTCAACCATTGATACGGACCCGGTCAGTCTGTTCAGAAAAGTAAAGGCCCACCCTGGGATATCTGCCTTTGATTATGTTTCATCTGTTACTGCAAAGGCCCGGTATGATTGGTCTGAAGGGTGCTGGAAGTGCTGCTCTGCTGAAATGAAAAGTCAAAAACAGGAAAAGAGGCCGGTTTCTGTAATTGTCTATGACTTCGGCGTCAAGTTCAATATACTGAGGAATCTCGTTAATGCAGGCTTTGAAGTAATGGTGGCGCCTGCGCAAACGCCTGCAGAAGCGGTCCTTGACCTGGACCCCGACTGCATTATACTGAGCAATGGCCCTGGAGATCCGGAAACCGTTACCTATGCTGTTGACAATACACAAAAACTGATTGGGAAAAAACCGATATTCGGCATCTGTCTCGGCCACCAGATACTCGGCCTGGCAATGGGCGGCAAGACATACAAGCTGAAATTCGGCCACCACGGAGGCAACCATCCAGTCAAAGATATTGAGACGGGGAGGGTAGAGATCACATCCCAAAATCACAACTATTGTGTTGATATCCATAGTCTGCATGGAAAGGCGACGCTTACCCACAGGAACCTCTACGATGGCACAGAGGAAGGCATGCGGCATGTTGAATTGCCCATAATATCCGTCCAGCACCATCCCGAGGCGGGACCGGGTCCGAATGATTCCGTTCATCTGTTCAATAGATTCAAAGAAATGGTAATAAATAACAGGTAATAGGTTATGGGTTATAGGTCATGGATAACAGAAATAATAAAGAAACATTACCTATAACCTATGACCTATTACCCATCACCTATTTTTTATGACCTATAAGTTTGATATGAACGACACGGTCCTTGCTTTCCAGACTTCTTCATTCAGTGCGGAGAAGGGGAGCGTGCTTCACACAGGCATTTATAACCGTGAAACAGCCGCTATTCTTGCAGCTGGAGCATGCATTATACTTCTGGGATTTTTTTTTGCCTCCAGGCTGGTGTTTTCCGCCATCCTTTTAGTGGCCGCCCTGCTGCTGTTCGTGCCCCTTTTTCTTTTTTTCAGGACCTTTATTTTCATTGAAACGATTTTACGTGTTGTCATAGACAGAAAGAATAATGCTGTTGCCATCATGCGCAAGGGGTTTTCCAAAGCTGAACGACAGTTGTATCCTCTTGCGGAACTTGAGAACGTCCGCGAAGATTACAGGGAAGTAGCTGCCGAGAATCCTGACGGAGTAAGGATCGTTAAGAAGATTTCGCTCCAGCACGGAACCGTTATTCCCGGGTTTGGAGAAACAGCGAAATTTTACACTGTTTCATTGGAATTCAGGAATGATGACGGGTATCGGGAAAATATATTAGTTTTTTCTTCCCAGGACAGTGCCGAAGCGGACAACGTGATGAAGACTTTTAGAAAATTCATAGAGAGGTAATAATGCCAAAGCGAACAGATATAAGGAAGATACTGTTGATAGGCTCGGGGCCTATTGTGATCGGCCAGGCCTGCGAGTTCGACTATTCGGGTACTCAGGCCTGTAAAGCTCTGCGCGAGGAAGGCTATTCGGTAGTATTGGTGAATTCCAATCCTGCAACAATAATGACCGACCCTGAAACCGCTGATGCTATTTATATCGAGCCCCTTTCTGTAGAATTCCTTGAGTTGATTATCAGGAAGGAGAGGCCTGATGTAATATTGCCGACAATGGGCGGTCAGACTGCGCTTAATCTGGCAGTGGAGTTGGCCGAGTCCGGAGTGCTCGACCGTTACAAGGTGGAGCTGATAGGCGCGAAGCTGCACGCAATCAAAAAAGCTGAGGACAGGGAGTTGTTTAAAGAGGCAATGCGGAATATCGGACTGGAAGTGCCCAGGAGTGCAGCCATAACAGCAATGCAGGATGGTCTCGATATTGTAGAGCATCTTGGTTTTCCCATTATACTGAGGCCTGCATTCACGCTCGGAGGCGCTGGTGGAGGCATAGCCTATAATATTGAGGAATACCGCGAACTGCTGGAGAAGGGTCTCAAATCAAGCCCGGTGAGCCAGGTGCTTGTGGAGGAGTCAGTCCTGGGATGGAAAGAGTATGAACTTGAAGTGATGAGAGACAACAAGGACAATGTCGTCATTATATGTTCCATTGAAAATTTCGACCCAATGGGTATCCACACCGGCGACTCTATAACCGTAGCGCCGGCGCAGACGCTTTCCGATAAGGAATACCAGAGAATGCGCGATGCCGCTATTGCCGTAATACGGGAAATAGGTGTTGATACCGGGGGGTCCAATATTCAGTTTGCGTTAAACCCCAGGACCGGCAAAATGGTGGTTATAGAGATGAACCCCAGAGTATCGAGGAGCTCAGCGCTTGCCAGCAAGGCAACAGGTTTCCCGATTGCAAAGATCGCAGCCAAGCTTGCGGTCGGATATAGCCTCGATGAGATAAGGAATGACATTACAAGAGAAACTCCCGCATCTTTTGAACCTGCCATCGATTATGTGGTGACAAAGATTCCAAGATTCACTTTTGAAAAGTTTTCCGATGCCGACGCGACGCTCACTACTCAAATGAAATCAGTAGGTGAGGTAATGTCTATCGGCAGAACGTTCAAAGAATCTCTTCAGAAAGCAGTGAGAAGTCTTGAGACAGGCTCCGCAGGCTTCGAGCCTCCTGAGACTCCGGCCGGTGGGATAAGGGCAAAATTGAAAACTCCAAATGCCGACAGGCTATGGTATATAGCGCAAGCGCTCAGGGAGGGGATATCTATCGACGAGGTATACTCACTCAGCGGGGTCGATCCATGGTTTTTGCATAATATACGGCAGATCTTAGAAATGGAGGAAACCATTAAGAGACACGGGGACGCGGGGACGCGGGGACACGTGGAAACGGCTTCATTTTCTTCACTGTTGAGTGAAGCCAAGGAGTATGGCTTTTCTGATAAGCGCATATCTGAATTGACCGGTGGCTCCGAGAAGAAGATCAGGGATTTCAGGAGAAGGGAAGGAATAAGGCCGGTTTATAAACTTGT
>JBEKJD010000307.1:0-6969 GCA_050011415.1 Dissulfurispiraceae bacterium
TAATCTTATCGACACCCCAGGGCATGTTGATTTTTCCTATGAGGTATCCAGAAGCCTCGCCTCATGCGAGGGAAGCCTGCTGGTTGTTGACGCCACCCAGGGCGTTGAGGCTCAAACCCTTGCCAATACTTATCTCGCCATTGAACATAATCATGAGATTATTCCGGTAATCAACAAAATAGATCTTCCGGGCGCTGAACCTCAGAGAGTTAAGGAACAGATAGAGCAGGCGATAGGGATAGATTGTTCCGGAGCCATTCTCGCCAGCGCGAAAGAGGGGATCGGCACAAAAGAGATACTCGAGGCCATTGTCAGGAAGATCCCTCCTCCGGCAGCTACCGATGAGGCCCCTCTGAAGGCCCTTATCTTCGACTCATGGTTTGATAACTATCAGGGAGTGATCGTCCTCGTGAGGGTCTTTGACGGAGAATTACGGCCCGGCATGAAAATGAAACTGATGGCAGCCGGAAAGGAATATGAGATAACCAAGATCGGTGTCTTTACTCCTAAAATGGTGGACGTTCAGCGGCTTGCTGCAGGCGAAGTGGGGTATGTCATTGCCGGGATAAAAACAGTTGGCGATACCAAAATCGGAGATACCATTACAGATGCAGCCCGTCCTGCTGAAAGTCCCCTGCCGGGGTACAAAGAAATCAAGCCCATGGTTTTTTCCGGCCTCTATCCGGTCGAAAACATCCACTATGAGGAATTGAAAAACGCGCTTGAAAAACTGCGGTTGAACGATTCTTCGTTCAGCTTTGAGCCGGAGACCTCTACAGCGCTGGGTTTCGGCTTCCGGTGCGGCTTCCTGGGACTCCTTCATATGGAGATCATAAAGGAGAGACTGGAAAGAGAATTTGAGCTTTCACTGATCACCACCGCCCCTACAGTCATCTACAAAGTGACCGGTACAAAGGGAGATGAATTTTTTATTGACAACCCTAGCAGTCTTCCAAACACTTTTGAAAAGATAGAAGAGCCTTATGTAAAAGTATCGGTCTTTGTGCCTCAGGAATATATAGGCCAGATACTTGAGCTTTGCCAGGAAAAACGCGGAACACAGACGGAATTCACATTTATCAGCAAGGACCGTATAATGGTGGCCTATGATATACCGCTCAATGAGATACTCTGGGATTTTTACGACCGCCTTAAATCGGTCTCGCGCGGTTACGCATCCATGGACTACGAATTCATAGGATACCGTTTGTCCAAACTGGTAAAGCTGGACGTGCTGCTTAACGGAGAGCCTGTGGATGCCCTTTCCTTGATTGTGCACAGCGATAAATCTTATTATAAGGGGAGACAAATTGTTGAGAAGCTGCGCGAGGTTATTCCCCGGCAAATGTTTGAAGTCGCTATACAGGCTGCTATAGGCGGCAAGATAGTAGCACGGGAAAGCGTTAAGGCAATGAGGAAAAATGTCCTGGCAAAATGTTACGGCGGCGATATAACGAGAAAAAGAAAACTGCTTGAGAAGCAGAAAGAGGGCAAAAAGAAAATGAAACAGATCGGAAAGGTGGAAATACCACAGGAAGCCTTCTTGTCCGTTCTGAAGGTGAAAGATTAAGGTTAAGTCTTTTTCTCTTTTCTTAACCTCAACCTTAACCTCAACCTAACTATACGGGAGGTCAGGATTTTGGAAAACAAGCAGAATAAAGTTTGGGAATATGCGAAAGCTGTAGGTACCGCGCTGATCTTTGCGCTTATCATCAGGACATATATTGTGCAGGCATTCAAGATACCGTCAGGGTCGATGATCCCGACTCTGCTCATAGGCGATCACTTACTTGTCAACAAATTTATATACGGAACACCGGTCCCTTTTACCGATAAAAGGATCCTGGTCATTGAAAAACCGGAGAGGGGTGATATTGTTGTCTTTAGATACCCTGAAGATTTAAACAAAGACTTTATCAAAAGGGTCATCGGCGTCGGAGGCGACATAGTCGAGGAAAAGGACAAAGTGGTTTTTGTCAACGGAAGGCCCTTACGTGAACCCTTCACTCAACATACGGACAATTCCTCAACGGGTCTTGAGCCGCGGGACAATTTTGGACCCTATCTGGTACCTAACGGCAAGCTTTTCGTTATGGGTGACAACAGGGACCAGAGCTATGACAGCAGGTACTGGGGCTACGTCGATCTCAAGCTTGTCAAGGGCAAGGCCATGATTATATACTGGTCATGGGACAGCGCAAAAAACTTCCCGAGGTTCGGCAGGATAGGAAATCTGATAAGATAAAGGCAAGTAATAGGTTATAGGTGATGGGTCATAGAAAAAATTTGACCAAACCTATTACCGATGACCTATAACCCATTACCTTTTTGTGAGATATGTTTACCGGATTGATCATAGAATTAGGCGAAATTGCGGCTCTGGAAAAAAAGGAGGGAAGCGCGAGGCTTTCAGTCAGGGCAGGGGATATCGTACATGATGCCGCCATTGGCGATAGCATTTCGGTCAACGGGATATGTCTTACAGTAACAGCTATAGATAAAAATATCCTTTTCTTCGATGTTTCCTATGAGACTTTAAAAAGCACCGGTCTTGAAAACTTGAAAAAAGGTGACCGCATAAATATGGAGACGTCATTAAGGCCAAGCTCGAAAATGGGCGGGCACTTCGTTACAGGACACATTGACGGCACCGGCAAAATACGTTCAAAGACCGTTTCCGGAAATGCGGTAAGAATAGAAATAGAAGCTCCGGCAGGCATCCTTAACTACTTGGTCGAAAAAGGTTCTGTTGCAGTGGATGGCATAAGTCTTACTGTTGTTGATGTACTTAAGGATGCCTTCAGTGTCGTAATTATACCCCATACGGCAAAGCTGACAACACTGGGATTCAAGGGTGCGGGCGAAACGGTCAACCTGGAACCGGACATTCTTGCAAAATACGTTGCGAAGTTCATGACGCCTCACAGCAGTTCCTCGTTGCTTTCAGCACTGAAACAGTCAGGATTTGTCTAAACTGAAATTACGTCTCCCTCTTTCAGGAGTCTCAGGTTTTTCATTCCGAGTTTGCCGGCCTCAGCCCTGATGACCTTTAGGTGCTGGGGTTTTGGATGTGTTATATAAATTTTGTCCGGCATCTGTGATAACTTCCGGATCTCCTCTTTGAACAGCCTGGCAGTAAGATGCCCGGTTATTGCAGCCATTTCGCTCATCCTGTCCGGGAATGATATCTCTATAATCAGGCAGTTAAGCTTCACGTCCCCTATCTTTTTCCATGTTGAGTCAGTAGGCCCGGTATCCCCGGTATAAAAAAACCGCCTGTTGTTTTTGTCTTCCACAAGGTACCCTACTGCAGGAACCGAATGATTCACTTTGTATGCGATTATGCTATACCCGTTTATTTCTAACGGCCTTCCCTCCTTTAAGGTGATGTAACGCAAAACAGCATTCTCATAATCAGGGATCATGGAAAAATCAGGCCACAATGAGTTATTGAGAAGGTGTTCTCTGATAGTGCTTATAACACTGGGAATGCTTATAATGTTCACCCTCTGTTTTCTCTTCTCCACTATAATATTACCGAGAACATCGATCTTCATGATAACCTCCGAACGTTTACGGGATTATAGCATACTTACTTTTTTCTTGCTATTGGCTTGCGGCTCTATTTTTTGGGGACCCACTACCGGCTTCTATTTCTATAATGTATTGCAATTATTACTTGACAAAAAAAAGAAAATCAGTATCATTAATACTAATTAGTATTTTATCAGTTCATACCTAAGGGGGGACCGTGGATAGTCGAAGATCTCTATTTTATATTTTCATTTTCTTTTTTATCGTTCTCATACCGTTAGGGCCGGCAGCGCATTCGTACGCTGCCGATAATCCTCCAATGAGCGCCGGGGGATTTGAAAAAGGGGTAGCAGAGTATAAGGCAGAAAATTATGAAGAGGCGCTTGGGTATTTCGAGAAGGCTTACAGTGAAAACCCCGGGGACCCGCATACAACATTTTATATCGGCCTCACCAGCCGTGAGATGCAGGACTACCCGACGGCTGTCAGGTTCTTTAAAGAGACTCTGGCCCTTGACCCCGCTACACCGGACATTCAATTCCTGCTTGCTGATGTCCTTAATGCCACAGGCAGTTACAAAGAGGCGTTGACCTATGCAGACTCGGCAATCAGCCGGAACGAGCGGCCAGCACAGTCGCAGTATCTCAAAGGCCAGATATTGCTTAAGCTGAAGCGGAACAAAGAAGCAATCGAGGCATTCAAACAGGCAAAACAACTGGATCCTTCTCTGACACAGCAGGCCGATTTCCAGACAGCAACTGTTTACATGGAGGAAAAAGAGTACGGGAAAGCCAGAGAGACCTTCAAGGGATTGATTACTGTGGACCCTTCCTCTGACTGGGCAGTATTCTCAAAGGACTATCTTGAAGCCCTCGACAAGATGCCCAAGCGCTACAGGCTGGACCTGGGCTTCGGCTACCAGTTTGACGACAACGTACTTGCAGTACCTCTGGACAGCACCCTTATTCCTATATCGAGACAGAAAGACTTTAAGCGTATCTATTCACTGTTCAGCGAATACACAGTGCTGGAAACCGGTCCCTGGAACCTGAAAGCCTCTTATGTGCTCAATATAGCACAATATGACAAGAGCCACTATAACGAGACTAACGGCAGCCCAATTTTCAGCCTGGACACTGTGAGTCACACGGTTTCCGTCATGCCATCTTACAACACGGAAAAGAGCGTGACCAGTCTTTTGCTGTCCTATAATTATCTTGAAGTTGACTATACGAAATATATGGAGTCCTTCCTCGTCAATCCCTCTTACACATTCAACATATCAGACAACCAGTTTGGCCAGGTTTATGCGAGATACCGCAGGGATTCCCAGTTCTTCAATTTCTTCCAGATCAAATTCGGACAGCCGGACCAGCAGAGCGACAACAGGAGCGCCGACAATTTTGGAGGCGGACTCGGCTATTTCTACACCTTTGCAAACGGCAATGGACTGCTCAATGTCAAGGCCGAGGCTGAGAGCAACAGTTCACTGGGTTCAAACTGGGACTTTACCGGGGTAAGAGGCTCGGTCGGGCTGCTTTATCCGCTGATTACCAACAAGCTCAAAGCCAATATATACGGCGATATATACCACCAGAGTTTCAGCAACGTGGACACCACCTATTTACAAAAGAGAAACGACAACACCTATACTGTGCAGCCATCGCTTACATACACCATCATGAAGCCATTGGATATTATAGCAGCGTATACGTATATGAGGGATGTATGTAACATCGGTGTATATAACTACAGCAGGAACCTGTATACACTTAGCCTTGAGTATAGGTTTTAGGGGGAACTGATAATGACAACCATGATACCATCAAAACTGGCAAAACTCCTTTTTTCAATAATATGTATTGCCGTTATGCTGCCCTCCTTAGCATTGGCCCAGGTTGCGGGCAAGCTGACAAAAGTATCGGGCACAGTGGACATATTGCGTACCGGCACAACCACGGCAGTACCTGCAAAAGTAAACGATGAGGTCTCCATAGGAGACATAATAAGGACAAAAAGCGACGGTACGGCTGAGATAACATTCATAGATAACAGCATAATGCCCTTGGGCCCGAGGTCACGGCTCGGCATAGAAGAATATCTGTATAGCAGCAAAGATAACAAAAGGGTGGCATCGCTTAAACTGTACCGTGGAAGGGCAGGCTTCACAGTGCCCAAACCTGTCTATGCAGCAGCAGGCAGCAAATTCGAAATGCATACAAGGACCGCAGTGGCCGGAGTAAGAGGCACGAAAGGATTGCTATTATCCGGACTTACTGAGAGGGTATATGTAGAAGAAGGTGTAGTAGGGTTCTGGAATTGCCCGGGAGTAGAGTTCTCGAAATGCCCGGGACGGGTAATTGTAACAGCCGGCAATGTCGGCGAAATCTTATACGGGGGCGCTCCGATAGTGAGGCCTTTCAGCGGCAATGAGTTTAAGCAGCAGCAAGAAGGCGTAAAGGCAGCCGCGCCTGCCGAAAAACAGGGGGCGGCAGGAACGTCCTCGACAGGCACAACAGGCACAACCGGCACAACCGCGACGACGGAGGCGGCAGCGCCGGAAGCAGCAGCGCCGGCCCCAGCCCCAACACCCGCGCCTGCTCCGCCAACCACAATGATAATGTCTGCTCAGCCGGTCATAACTCCAACTATAACAACGCCTATTACTGTCACAGAAGCAACAGGGACAATAACACAACCCAAGACCACCCCGGTAACCATAAATCCTAATTTCCCGGGCAATACAACCATAAATGTACGATAGTTACTTTCAGGAGGGCATAGATAGAATGAAAGACCGATTTTTTACACCATTGCTTTCTCTTCTCTCACTTATTTCAATGATATGTTTTCTTACAGCTTGCGGAAGCGGCGGGAGTTCGGGGTCTGTGTCATCGCAGGCCGCGCCTCTTAACAAAGATGCGGTTGTTACAATTAGTGTTGACCCTGCTACTTTCAGCGGGAAGGCTGACAAGATAGCGAGCAGTACCACCGCCATAGAACTTTATATTACTCAGTGGCAAGCCGGCGACTTGAATGCGCTTACTGTGATGAATACTGCCACTGATACCCTCACAGCAGCTAATGCCACGGCTACTCTTTCACTCTATCCAACATATACCCGCATCTGTGCTTCACAATATAGCGGGACCCCTGCAGCAAGCACTGCGCCAACAGAAGCAAGCTGCAGTTTCGGCATACTCAACACGGGCAATAATACAGTGACTCTCACCATGTTGACCGATACATGGACGTTGTCCGCGTTATATAATGGCGTTCAAAGTTTGGCATTAAGTTATCCCGGCACATCAACTCCTGCAACCGGCAGTGTAAGTTATGGGGTATATGACGGAAACCTGACAAATTTCAACGTATCGAATAACAGTGTTCCGGCGCAGGGCATAAACAATTACGGCAGTAACTATCAGGTCCAAT
>JBEKJD010000308.1:0-3615 GCA_050011415.1 Dissulfurispiraceae bacterium
CCCTGTTCCCACGTTGCAAGCTTGTCGTAGTCATTGTAAAATGTGGCTATATCTAATGAGAGAAAAGGCCATGGAATGAACCTGTACCCCACCTCGTAGGCAGTGAGCGTTTCGGACGTGAAACCGCTTGAGCCTGTGAGTTGCGCTATAAAGGGAGGCGAGTTCGGGTACAGGGCCCCAGCCGGGGCTTCACCAGTGATGGCCCTGATGTGCTGCTCAATATTCGAGGGCATTCTGTCGGCCCTTGCCACCGACATCCAGAGCGTATGATTCTCATGAGGCTTGAAGAGGAGCCGCACGTTGGGCTGAACTTCCCAGGGGGTATAATCATTGTGCTCAAACTTTATTCCGGCAATCAGCCACAGTTTGCTTGTCAGCAGGGTGATGTTATCCTGAACAAACAGACTGTACTGCTTGGTGTTTACATTATTCGGGACAGAATAGAGTTCAAAAACCGGGGTCATAAGGTTTTTCACAAAACGCAGGTCCGCTCCCCAAACTATGTCGTGAATGTCAAAGAGGCGTATGTTATGCTGAAAGTCGAAATCGGCAACATCCCAGCCGTATCTTGACGTTATTTCCGGGTCGCTGCCAGTGTACTGAGTGTATATCCTGTCCGTGTTGTAATATGCCTGGAATTTTATGCTGGAAGTTGGAGAGAAATCATGCTCAACGCTTCCCATAATATAGCGATCGGAAAAATGTGAATCTTTTGTGACGTTGACACCTGCCGGATTACCATCCTGAAGTTCTGCCGCCAAATAAGGAATCTGCAAAAAAGCCTCGTCAATGCCGCCTGAAAACGTCAGGCGGGTGGCATCAGATATCTTTGTATCCAATCTGAAGCCGCCGGATGGAGCATAAGGATGAATATCTTCCGGTGTAGCTGTCCCTCCGAATTCCCGGTACTTCGCAAATGCTCGTAAATAGGTGTCTTGGCCGACTTTACTACCGTACCGCACCGTGCTGTCGTTCGCATCTACCGAACTTACAGTGCCTCCGACAAGCACGCCCTGTGTATCCGCGGAGTTTTTGGTGATGATATTAATTACGCCGTTTACTGCGTTGGCCCCCCAAAGCGTTGCGCCGGGACCCCGAACAACTTCAATGCGCTCTATGTCCTCCATGGGCATATCTATTGCATGCCAGTAGACTCCGGAGAAGAACGGATTATAAACAGTCCGTCCGTCAACGAGGACAAGGAGTTTGTCGGCGTACTCGCCATTAAACCCCCTGGCTGATATCGCCCACGATACGGCATTCACCCTGGCTACTTGCAGTCCCGGGACCATGCGCAACAAATCTGGAACTGTGGTTGCCGACGAGCGGCGAATGTCGTCCTGTGTAATCACAAAAATGGCTGCAGCCGTATCAGCTACCTTTACAGGTTTTTTGTTTGCGGTCACGGCTTCGACATTCATAAGTTCTTCGATGCTCATACTTAAGAGACGTTCCATCGATACGGTATCATCTTCTTTGTCGTCGGCAAGGCAATAAGCTGTCTCAGGTTGCATAAAGGATGGTAGCAAAAAGGCCAGAATAAAAAGATAATTGCAAAAATTCCTTTTGAGGTGTTCTTCAATTATTCTGAACATCGTCACCTGCTACACTGATTTAAAAGCTTAGTGATTATAAATGTATACTAAAAACATTATAATTACAAGTCATGGGTCGAATTGTGTCATGGGTCGAATTGCATCAATTATAGTAGTGCCTCTCTGAGAGGATGCGGGTTCGTCAGAATACTTATAAAGTAAGGCTATTTTCGAGACAGGACATGGGTCTGTTATTATAATTGATTTATATAGGTAAATTATGTATCCTCAAAGGTGAGAGCAAAGAGCATGATTTATGTCCAGGAAAAGAAGAGATAGCGAAAGGATAAAGCCATGAAGGTTGTGACGGCTGATGAAATGAGAGATATTGACAGGCGTACCATTCAAGACTACGGCATACCAGGCCTTGTCCTCATGGAGAGGGCAGGGTTTGCGGTGGCATCAAAGGTGAAGGAATTATATCCCTCGAAACGCATACTCGTGCTCTGCGGAGGCGGCAACAACGGCGGTGACGGGCTGGTGGCTGCACGGGACCTTTTTAACTGGGGGTTTAAGGTTACGGTCATTATGACATCGAAAAAAGAGATGCTGAGTTCTGATTGTGCTGCGCAGTATCAAATTGCAAAGAAGATGGGGATACCGGTTGAATTCCGCAAAACATTGAGTGAAAAAGATATTCATGGCGCAGCGGTAATAGATGCGGTATTCGGCACAGGCCTTGCCCGTCCGGTGAAAGGCGATATTGCCGGGCTGTTCTCTTTTTTGAATAATGCAGATGTGCCCGTGCTTGCTGTTGATATGCCATCGGGTGTTTCATCAGATACAGGTGAAATTCTGGGCGGGGCGGTCATAGCTGATTATACAGTCACTTTCGGTTTGCCCAAAAGAGGGCATTTTCTTTATCCGGGTGCTCAGTATACGGGCCTGCTATTTACAGAGGATATAGGTATCCCCTCTCAACTCCTCGAATCAGATTCGATCCCGGCCGCATTGATCGATCAGGGAATGGCCTCCAGCCTTATTCCTCCGAGGCGCAGGGATTCTTTTAAAGGAGATTATGGGCATGTGCTGGTAGTGGCTGGTTCAAGAGGCAAGACAGGTGCGGCGCTGATGTGCGCCCGGGCTGTGCTCAGGAGCGGTTCCGGACTTGTGACAATCGGGGTCCCCGAGTCGCTGGCAGGGAGCTTCGAGGGCAGGGTGACAGAAGAGATGCTCCTGCCGCTCCCCGACGACGGCAGCGGTATGATGGCATCAAAGGCATTAGACCTCATACTGGAATTTTCGGCTGAAAAAATCGATGCCATTGCTGTTGGTCCAGGCATTGGGGTAACGCCGGCCACGAAAATGATAATGACAGAACTCGTGCTCAGGTCGGCTGTCCCTATGGTAATTGATGCTGACGGACTGAACTCGATAAGCGCTTCAGAAGGGCATGCAGCTGGAGTAAAGGACCTCCTGCAAAAGGCAAAGTCTCCGCTCATCCTTACCCCGCATCCAGGTGAAATGGCGCGGCTTATTTATCAGCCGAAGGTTGCGGACCGGATCGGTATCCCTCTCTCTTTTGCCGGAGATGCGGGCATTTACCTTGTGCTGAAGGGAGCCCCTACTGTTGCGGCTGTGCCTGAAGGAAATATATTTATCAATACGACAGGGAACCCGGGCATGGCCACTGCAGGAGCAGGCGATGTCCTGACAGGCATCACCGCCTCTCTGCTGGGGCAGGGCATGAATCCTGCCGACGCATCAGTGCTTGGCGTCTTCATTCACGGCATGGCCGGAGATAAAGCTGCGGGGAAGACAGGGGAATACTCGCTCATTGCGTCTGATATTATTAATGCACTGCCTGATGCCTTCATGGAATTGTCCGGCAATCGAAGATAAGTGAATACGGTTGTCATTCCACCTATTTTCCACAGTCATAATGTCAGTGCCTTTTTCACCACAAAGGCAGTGCATTGTGATGTGAATGGGCTGGCAGAGCTTCTTGCCGTTCCTCCCAGGGACATATACATGCCTATACAGAAACATACGGATAAGGTGATGGTCCTGGATTATGACC
>JBEKJD010000309.1:0-3593 GCA_050011415.1 Dissulfurispiraceae bacterium
CTTGTTTGAATGGATACTATTTCAGCACGGCTCAACCTGGCACCGCTCTGTCCATAATCGGTGCCGCTTGCGCCAGATTCGGAACGACCATCTGCGGGGCATTTATAAGACCCCCAACATATAACGCCCCTCCGGCAGGCACTTTTATAAAAGAAACGGTATCATATCTCCTACGCAGCAAATATCCTCAGCTATCTCCTCTTGTGTATACCCCTCAAACAATACTTCCATCTGCTATACCTCCTGCTATAAAACTGGTCCCTCTCATGAAGGATTTTAAAACTAAAACGACATCCGTAATCCTCCCTCCACCCAGCGGTGGGAGTTAGGGTAGATACCATAAAAATATTGGCTGCCGTTAAATAAATTATTTACTGCAAGGAATGTCTCCCATACAACCCCATGGGTTTTGAGCAACACTTTTGATACATTGGCATCGACAATTAAGGCATTATAGTTGCCGCCCGCGGAAGATTGCATGTTAAACCAGATGTAATGCCCTTTCAGCAACGCCTTCAGGGAATTGGTATCATCGTATTTTAATCCGAAATCGTACGTACACGTAGGCGAATTCGGGATAATGGAATTGGTGTTGATATTGCGGTACCCTATAAATGAAGCGCCTGCAGTCAAAGACAAGTTATAGATTGGCGTCGTGCTGATCTCGGTCTCAACTCCTTGCCGCCTGTCCTTGTCCCGGTTGACAACAATGGATTGGGAAGAAGATATTGGCTGGTAAGCAATAGCATTATTCACTATATGATGGAACAACATAACCTTCAGATTCGCGTAAGGGATTATTGTTGTTTCGATCCCGGCCTGGTAGGAATTGACCTCCTCCACTTTAAGATTTGGATTTGCAATGATGGAAGTGCTGTTGCCATATGTATAAGCCAATGGCGGCACATTGAAACCCCTTGCAGCATCTGCACGAAGCAGGAACAGTTCGCTGAGCTTATAAGTCGCGCCGAGTGAAGGGCTTATGAAATCCCCGTTGGTGTTTGTGTTGTCATATCGCAGGCCGGGCGTGATGGCAAGTCTCGGAATTGCTGTGATAGTATCGTTTATAAATACTGCGGTTTTGTCGAGAGTCCTCTTTCCCTCTGATACTATATTGGATCGAAGTATACCGGAATCATAATCACTGCCCAAAACAATATTATTGATATCGTTTTTCCAGACCGCCTTAATAGTGCCTCCCAATTTGGTGTCGTTATCGTAAGTTCTCTGAATATCCTGGCCGGATGCAATCAGGGAATAGTCCTCGTGGTCCTGCTGCTTATAAGCATGCAGCCCGAGGCTGACATCAATACTGTCCGCGACTTTCGTATTAAATGACAAAGTGGATCGAAGGTAGTTAAACGCATCTCCGATATTCATCCCGTATGATTGATAATGCAGGATGCCGCGGTCTCCCTGAGTGTAGCTCAAAGTAAGGACCGCATCGGAAACCCCTTCGTGATAGCTCAGCTTTGTATAGAAGTTGTTATTTTCGCTCGCATTGTTCGGCCTGAACCCGTCGGAAACGAAACGCCCGGCGTAAAAATAATAGCCGAATTGCGAAAGCTTGCCATATATTTCAGCCCGGGAATCATTAGTGGTGCGTTCCCCATACATAAGATCAAGCTCGCCTTTCGCTTTCTTTGTGGTGTCCGCCGATTTCGTCATGATATTGATGATTCCCCCGAGCGCAGAACCCCACGCCGATGACGCAGGACCCTTGATGATCTCGATACGCTCTATATTCTGAACAGGGATAGCCGCTATGTCAGCCGCATTATCCGTCAAATCATTGATAATCACGCCGTCTATTGCGACAGAGACGTGCCTCGAATCGGAACCCTGCAAAGATACCGTTGCAAGACTGCCGGGACCACCGGTAGTCAAGACCTGAACACCTGTTATATTGTTGAGCACATCGACAAGAGTATGGGCCCCTGACATCTTGATATCCTGAGCAGTGATAATAGTTACATTCTCTGCTACCTGTGACAACGGCTTGGAGGCTCTGGTGGCGGTTACGACAGACTGGTCACTATACATGCTGACAAACGCCTTTTCCTGATCTTCGTCCGTCTGCGCCAATGCAGGCGCCGAAAACCCGATCTGCAGAACTATCAGAAATAGAAATGACAGAATAACAGGAAGCAAATTCAACTCCCTCAAGACCGACGTTGAAAGCCGAGATATAATACATTTTTTCCACCATAAAAGTATATGTACTCTTTTTTTAGAAAAATGTTCAGTCGAAATCCTTATTTTACAAGATGATTCCACCATTCATAAACTTCTTTGCAGTTGTTTTATAACATATCATCTATCCGTTTGGATATTACCCGAAAGTAGTATATGTAACAAATTGCATAATCTATACTACTTTCGGGTAATTGTTTTCTATGTGAAGAATCTGTTATAAATGGAAACCGATAGAAACTGCCGGACAATCCTTTTATTTTCTCCTGATGCTTTCACTGCAGAAGGAAGACAATTAAACAAGTGCAGGAGTGTGCAGATGGATAGTTACATTGTCCGTATCTACAGGCGTACTGATGATGAGCAGCGGAACGTCACTGGGCTGATTGAAGAAGTAGGGACCAAGGTCACAAATACCTTTCACAATTCCGACGAACTCATAAAGATACTGATAAGAGAAAAAAAACTGCGTAAGCCGGGAAAACGGAGTGGCAAGATATGACTATGACACTTTATCAAAAGAGACGGCGGATGAAGGGGACCGTTTCCCCGTAATTATTTTCTTGTTTCCCGGATGTACTCACGTCACGCTCACGTTTGCTGCGTAGAGTTGCTAATCGAAAATATTTTGTTCGGGTAATCGATGCTCAAAACAAACCTGCTCAGGAAACTGTTAACTCCCAAAAGAACAACGTTAAGATTCGGCAAAAAATCTATAGGCGTGTCGTCGATTGTGTAAGCCAACTGACCCGTACCGGGGTGGAAAATTTCGAACCTCGTGGTATGAGAGTATGCCGCCGTCCGTCCATTTCCCGTGCTTATGGTTTTAGTTATGCCTGCCTGTAAATTATGCCCCAGTATGGGAGCCATCTGAGCAGGAATTGCGCACTCATCAGCTCCAGTGTCAATAATGCCAAGAGTATTTAGGTGTTTGCCGGTATGCGGGTTTATGATTCTTACCGGGACAACCGCTCTGTATTGTCCTCCACAATCAAGAAATGGGCAATTTCTAAGCGGCATCAGTAGATATGAACCATATCTCTTTCAGGAATGTAGAAGACAACAGGATCGTCAGCGCCTTTTTTCTTTGCGTCCTCTAAAACAGACATTGCGTCCTTGCCGGAACTGATGACATCCTTCGAAGTGAACGAAAGCGTAGCGACAAATAAGCCACTGTATTTTTCCACATCTCTGACCATTACGTTATCAGCCATTTTACCTCCCCTATGCTCTCATTCCTAATCTCTGCCAACCTGTCAAATCAATTATATCATATTATCATTAGTGTCCGGTTAAGAACTGTATAAATCCAATTGGTTTTGGATTTTGTTTAAATTTTGTAAATAGTCGTTGCCCTGAAGCGCTTGCTGCAAGGGCATTTTCTCGAAAATTGTCACAGA